>NZ_LARL01000143.1:0-1648 GCF_000980295.1 Odoribacter sp. N54.MGS-14
TTCATTTTATAATTGATTGATAAACAATATTTTGTATCTTTTCATGCCCTTATTTTGGGGTACGCAAAAGTTTTTTTAACTATGTTTGTCAAAAGAAAGAAGAATCGGTCTGGAACAACAAGTATTGTTGTTGCAGAGAAAACAAAGGGCATTTACAAAGAGTTAATTACTATTGGTGTGGCCAAAGATTCAAACGAAATAGATAGTCTCGTAAATGCAGGTCATGAATGGATTTCAAAAGAAGAATCCCGGCGCCATCCACAACTCGATTTGTATGGTGAGGAGCGTGAAGCGTGTGACCGTGAGCGAGAAGAAGTCCGCCGTGTTCTGTCCAATGTCAGCAACATCCTTCTCAACGGATGCGACTTGATATTAGACCGCACGTTTGACAGGATTGGTTTCAATCGTATTGACGATGATGTATTCCGCAAGCTTGTAAAGGCTCGTTTGGCATATCCAACAAGTAAGGCTGCTACGGTGGAATATCTGAAAAACCACTTTGACGAAGATGTGGATCTCTCAAAAATCTATCGCTATCTTGACAAGCTTAGCGACCATCAGCACGAAATAGTACAGGATATAAGCGTGCGCCATACGGCGAAACTGTTCGGTGGAAATATCGGTGTGCTGTTCTATGATGTCACCACACTTTACTTTGAAGCGGATTATGAGGACGAATTACGTAAGGCAGGCTTCTCGAAAGAGGGACGTCACAGTAATCCTCAGATCATACTCGGCCTGCTTGTAAGTTTGGGCGGTTATCCGCTTGCATATTGCATCCATGAGGGCAACAAATATGAAGGCCACACGATGCTGCCGACGATAAATGAGTTTGTTAGTAAATACGGTTTGGAAAACTTCGTTGTGGTGGCTGATTCCGGTCTGATGAACAATGCCAGTATATCGGAACTTGAGACGCACGGTTACAAGTATATAATAGGTGCGAAGATAAAGAATGAAAGTCAGGAAGTCAAGAACTGGATACTGGAACAGCCCAAGCGCGACTGCCAGATGGTTGAATATGACAAAGAAGGCGGACGTCGTCTCTTGATCGGCTATACAGATGACCGTGCAAAGAAAGATGCCTATAACCGGGAGAAGGGAATACGCAGGTTGGAAAAGGCTTACAAGCATGGTGCGCTCACGAAAGGTAACATCAACAAAAGAGGTTACAATAAGTTTTTATCCATGGATGGTGAAGTGAAAGTAGCCATCAACTATGACCGTATTGCCGACGACTCCAAATGGGACGGTCTAAAAGGATATCTCACCAATACTAACATACCAATACAAGATGTTTATGCTGCATACCACAACCTTTGGCACGTAGAACGTGCCTTTCGTATAGCCAAATCAAAGATAGAGATACGCCCCATGTTTCATTTTACACGCAAACGCATCGAGGCTCATATATGCATCTGCTTTGTGGCTTTGAAAGTATACAAGGAATTGGAGCGTATGCTGAAAGTCTCAGAGATTAAGATGAGCGTAGACAAGGTGCTTGCATTGGCTAAGACAATCACAACCATACAAATCAAACTACCTCTGAACAAGGAGGTTTATACGCAAACCATGCTGATGGCAAGGCATCAGAAAATAGCTAAACTCTTTGACGAAGAATTTTGGGGTACGCAATGACGAAGTCAGG
>NZ_LARL01000144.1:0-1642 GCF_000980295.1 Odoribacter sp. N54.MGS-14
CTCGGAAAACAAGTTTGTTTCAGACGTTAAAACCTTATCTTGGTTTAGCAGGATTATTCGCTTTTGCAATGATCGTCGTGCAGTTGCTGGTTCCTAATCTGGTGGATGAAAATCGGATGCTGTTAAAGAATGGAGAGCAGGCGAACATGACGGCACAAGCAGAAGATGAGAATATTTTCGATGCGGATTTTAACCCATCTCGTGAAGAGATCATTGAGTATTTGTCACAAGAGACGGATCCGATCGAGTTTTTATATGCAGAGCGCAGGTAGAATTAAATGTACAAGCAAAGATATATGAAAAAGATAAGTTTGATTATATTGATGGTGGGGTTTGGTTTTTCTTTATTTGCCCAAAGCGGAAAATTGAGTGAAGACAAACGGAAAGAGTTTGAGGCTCAAAAAGTAGCCTTTTTTACCCAAGAGATGGATTTGACCCCGGAAGAGGCCACTAAGTTCTGGCCTTTATATAACGAGATGCAGCAGAAAATTCGTGTCGAGAATGATAAAATACGAGATTTAACCTGTCGGAAAGATAAAAAAGAGGTTCCGGAAGTGACGGAACAACAAGCTTTGAAGAATTTGGAGATAATGTTATCTGCCGAACAGGCTGTACGGGATATTAAGAAAGAATATATCGAGAAGTTGACCAAGGCTCTGTCCGCCAAGAAAGTGTGGATGATGATTGAGGCCGAGCAGAAATTCCATCATCAATTGTGGAAGAAGATGGGGAAATATCCTGCACCTGCGCAGAAATAGTTGATCGAGTGGAGAAATTCGTGTCTGAACGTGAAAAAAAAGAAAAAAATCACGTCAAAAGCTTGCAAGAACAATAAAAAGCACTACTTTTGTCAGCGCAATTGGAGAGATGGGTGAGTGGCTGAAACCAACAGTTTGCTAAACTGTCGTACGGGATACTGTACCGGGGGTTCGAATCCCCCTCTCTCCGCCACCAATTTTTGAGCTCATTTTCGGGGCGTAGCGCAGTCCGGTAGCGCATCTGCTTTGGGAGCAGAGGGTCGCAGGTTCGAATCCTGTCACCCCGACAGATAGACAGCCACGAGAGTGACTGTTTTTTTATTTGAATAAAAAACTTATCTTTGTCCCTATAAATTTAATACTTACACGAATGAAGATGTCTAAATAAACAAGTCGGTTGTAAAACCGGTAAAGTCTCCAAAGTCTACGTGATAGGAGCATCGGGTTTTATTAATGATAGTGTTTCAAAAAGTGTGTAAATCCTTTCTTTTTTCATCTTTGCAAATCTATTCATTTTTAATAAAATAATCTTGATTCTAAAAAATTATAAATAGGGTATTTATAAATATCCGCGTTTTGAGCCACGGTCCCCATCAGTAGAATGACGGCCTGTGGATTCGGCATGGCCCCTCTCATGTTAATAACCCTCTTATAATCCCTGTTCAGTCTTTCGATCCAGTTCGTGGTATAAATCATTCCCCTGATTTCCCTTTCATATTTGAAGTATGTAAAATAAAACCTGTACCTGTCGTGCTGGTATCTCTTTAGCGGCGGGTAACTCTTTTGCCACCTTTGTATGAACTCCTTAAATACACCGAATGCCTTTTCCGGCGTGATGTCCCATTGGTCAGGAGAGCAGATTTGTTTGAGTTCCTCCATAACCT
>NZ_LARL01000037.1:0-29953 GCF_000980295.1 Odoribacter sp. N54.MGS-14
CCCTGAGGAACAATCCGTTTGCGTTTCTATTTATTAATCTCAGAAAAGCCCATTTAGAAGGAATATTTTTCTTTCTTTTAATCGATATCGTCCTGAAACTTCTACTGTGTTATCAGAAATCATTTTTTTCTTTTGATGGGGAGTCTGGGAAATAATTTCCTGAAACGCACCAGATAAATGGTAACATTTCCTCCTGCAATAATCAGAGTGACTGCGAGAATAATCATCAACATACCGCAACTCAACCGCAACGTCAATGATTCACCGAAAACGACCACACCGAAGAAAACGGCGGTCAGAGGCTCTAAAGCTCCCAGGATAGCTGTTGGGGTGGAGCCGATATATTGTATGGCCTGGGTAGTGCAAAGAAATGAAACCGCCGTTGGAAAAATAGCTAAAGCGACCAGATTTCCCCACAAATACCAGGTATCGGCCACATGAAGACTCTGTCCGAAATCGACCCGGACCAAAAATAAGCCCAAACCAAAGAGTAAAACGTAAAAAGTCAACGGAAGTGTCGCTAAATTCTTCAGGGTCGACTGGTTCACTCCTACAATATAAATGGCATAGGAAAGGGCAGAAACCATCACCAAAATAATTCCTGTCAGGCTAAGCGTGCTACCGTCACCGCTTTTATATAGCAGTCCGATCCCCCCCAAGGCCAGTAAAATACATAATACTGTCGGTAAGGTCAATTTTTCTTTAAATGCGCCCCACATAATCAATGCCACCAGAATAGGATAGACAAACAACAAAGTAGAGGCAATACCCACATCCATATAGTTATAACTTTGAAACAAAGCCAGCGAAGAAAGGGCAACCAGTAATCCCATAATAATCAAGGGTAACACCTCTTTACGTTTCAGCTTAAAACTTCTCCCTCTCGCCACGATCATCATCCCCAACACAGGTATGGCAAAAAGATAACGGAAAAAAAGTACCGAATCCGGATTCATTCCTGCCTTATACAACGGCAAGGCAAACAACGGATTCATCCCATAAGTGGCCGCAGCAACAGCGCCTAAAATATATCCCTTGGCTTTTACGTTCATAAAATTGAATTTTAACGCCAAAAATAATTCATTTTTAGTTATCTGATCAGCAACAGGCAAAATTTATCGGTAAGCTTTAGTCATTCAGCCATAAAATTTATGAATCAGACAGCTCTTCCATTTGAAAATATTACTTTTGCGGTAGATTAAAAACAATAGGACGATCTATTCGGAGAGAAAGAAACAACAAAAATTATGGTAAAAAAATTTTATATAGAAACCTATGGTTGCCAGATGAATGTGGCTGATAGCGAAGTTGTAGCAGCCATTCTGACCGCCGCCGGCTTCGAACATACAACCGATAAGAACGAAGCGGATGTCATTCTGGTGAATACTTGTTCTGTACGGGAAAATGCCGAACAAAGGGTAAGAGGCCGGGTACAGGGATTCTCGGAAATCCGGAAACGCAACCCTCACCTCCTGGTAGGCGTGATGGGTTGTATGGCCGAACGCCTGGGGGCGAAACTCTTCGAAGAAGAGAAAAATGTCAATATCGTCGTCGGTCCCGATGCTTATATGGACCTGCCTCTATTGATCGAACAGGCAGCACAAGGCAAAAAAGCCATCAATATCGAACTTTCTACCACCGAGACTTATAAAGACATTTGCCCCTCGCGCATAGACGAGACGGCGATTTCGGGCTTCGTATCTATCATGCGGGGATGTAACAATTTTTGTACGTACTGTATTGTCCCGTATACCCGTGGACGGGAACGCAGCCGGAGTCCGCACAGTATCGTCGGCGAGGTGATCGATTTGCAACGCCGGGGATACAAAGAAGTCACTTTATTGGGACAAAACGTCAATTCCTATCTTTATAAAGACGAACAAACGAGGGTCGACTTTCCGGCTCTTCTGGAATTAGTAGCCCGTACGGTCCCGGATATGCGGATTCGTTTCGCCACCTCACATCCCAAAGACATGAGCGATAAAACTCTGGAAACGATCGCCCGTTGGCCCAATATCTGCAAAGCCATTCACCTGCCGGTACAATCGGGAAGTAATTCTGTCCTGAAAGATATGAACCGCAAATATACACGGGAATGGTATCTCGACCGGATCGCTGCCATTCGCCGCATCGTCCCCGATTGCGGCATCTCGACAGATGTATTTGTGGGCTTCCATAACGAAAGCGAAGAAGATTACCGGCAAACACTGGAATTGATGCGGGAAGTGGGGTTCGATCTGGCATATATGTTCAAATATTCGGAACGCCCCGGTACCCAAGCTTCCAAAAGCCTCCCGGATAACATCGACGAAACCACGAAAGGCAGGCGTCTGCAGGAATTGATCGACCTGCAAACCGGATGGTCGCTGGAAAGTAACCGCCGCGATATCGGTAAAACTTTCGAAGTATTGGTAGAAGGCGTATCTAAAAAGAGCTCCGACGAGATGTTCGGACGGAGTAGTCAGAATAAAGTAATCGTTTTTCCGGCTAAAAATATTCCGATCGGTTCTTTGATTCAGGTTAAAATCAAGGATTGTACTTCCGCCACACTCATCGGAGAAATTGCCAACACACAATAAGAGACGCCATGACGAACTTTCGAAAATTACAAAACGAAGAATTGAACCGGATCAGTACCGAAGCCTTCAAAAAAGCTCCCAAGCTCCCGGTGGTCATCCTATTGGATCATGTCCGCAGTCAGAATAATGTAGGTTCGGTCTTCCGAACCTCCGACGCTTTCCGCATCGAAAAAATCTTTCTCTGCGGTATCACCTCCACTCCGGAAAACAGGGAAGTGCATAAAACTGCCCTGGGAGCCGAAGATGCGGTCGATTGGGAATATGTCAAAGATACCACAGAAGCGGTCGATCGGTTGAAAAAGGAAGGTTATCGGATTTTTGCCATCGAACAAGCCGAAAATACCACTTCGCTGGAAAACTTTTCTCTGTCACCCGGTCAGAAATATGCGCTGATCTTCGGGAATGAGGTCAAGGGAGTGCAACAAGAGGTAATCGATCTGTCCGACGGTTGTATAGAGATTCCCCAATTCGGGACGAAACACTCTTTCAATATCTCGGTGACTGTCGGGATCGTCCTTTGGCAAATCATCGCTCCTCTTCTGGGAACCCTGAAAACCGATTAAAAGCCCCAAAGGCTGACCGGCGAAGTTACACACTTCGGTCCTGAACCCGAACTTTAACTCCGCCGGTCTTCCGATCGGTTTCTGCAAGGAAAGCCAGTTACCAAAAATGGGGCATTACATTTCTCCGGACAATGCCTTGAAGATCTTTACCGCTTCACAAGCTTCTCCGACATCGTGCACCCTTAAAATATTCGCTCCTTTCAGTAAAGAGACCGTATTCAACACAGCGGTACCGTTCAATGCTTCTGCCGGTGAATTACCCAGCAATTTGTAAATCATCGATTTTCTGGAAATTCCGACCAACAGGGGATAACCGAGGTCCTGAAAATGCTCCAACCCATTCATCAGCTCATAGTTGTGTGCCAAAGTCTTACCGAAACCGAAGCCGGGATCCAGAATAATATTATCAAAACCTTCGGCATTCAGGCAAGCGATCCGATCTGTCAGAAATTTCCTTACTTCTTTTACGATATTTTCATAATGAGGATTTTTCTGCATCGTCTGTGGAGTCCCCTGGATATGCATCATGATGTAAGGCACACCGGTCCGGGCCACATAATCAAACATCCCCTCATCCATCGTTCCTCCCGAAATATCGTTCACGATAACAGGTCCCTGAGCAGCGACGATTTCTTCGGCTACTTTTGCCCGGAAAGTATCGATCGAAACGATCGCCTCCGGATAATGTTTCCGAATCAGTTCCACCGCCTGCAACAAACGTCTGATTTCTTCCCGATCGTCTACATAATCGGCTCCGGGACGGGTAGAATAAGCCCCGACATCGATCATGTCCGCCCCTTCATCCATAATCTGATGAATGCGTTCGACAATTTTTACCTCACTCAGGTATCTTCCACCATCATAAAAAGAGTCTGGAGTTACATTCAGTATCCCCATCACTGCCGGAACAGTAAAATCCAATTCCTGATTTCCTAACTTTATTGTTTTCAATGCTTTCAATTTATTATAGTTCTTTTTTCTTTTCCATCTTTCTTTCTAATCCTCAATCTTTCACCTCAATCTTTTTTACTTCTCAAATCTATTCATTAATTTTACACGTTCAAAATAATAACAAATTTATCGTACCGTTTTTATTTTGTCTGTAAAGTCTATAAACCCGATTTTATCGGTACGTTTTTAATTATTTAACACTATGCCTGAAACAGCTCAAGAATACGATATAGTGATCGGAACATGCAGCGATATCTTTACCAAAAAGATGCACGACTATGGAATGGCCTGGAGAATTTTACGGCCGACATCGATCACCGACCAAATATTTATTAAAGCCAACCGGATCCGGAGTATCGAAGAAAAAGGGGTCTGCAAAATCAACGAAGGGATTGTCCCTGAATTTATCGGTATCGTCAATTACTCCATCATGGGGCTGATTCAGCTGGAATTAGGACCGGGAGAAGATATCCCGACCGATCAGCAACGGATTTCCCAATTATATGAAAACTATTTTCAAAAAGCCAAAGCCCTGATGCTGGATAAAAATCACGATTACGGTGAAGCGTGGCGAAGTATGCGGACCAGTTCTTATACCGACCTGATCCTGATGAAAATCAACCGTACGAAACAGATCGAAGATAATCAGGGCAACACCTTAATTTCGGAAGGCATCGACGCAAACTATTACGATATGATCAATTATGCCGTATTCGCTTTGATCCGGCTGACTGTAGAAAATGTCAATCTATAATAAACACAACCATATGAAATTATTGAGAAATATCTGCCGTATTTTAGTCGGTATTGTATTTATTTATTCTGGTTTTGTAAAAGGAGTGGACCCGCTCGGTTCAGACTACAAGTTCACCGATTATTTCAATGCTTTCGGCATGAGTTGGATGGGATTCAGTACCCTGTTTTTCTCCTTCTTGCTCTCTATGGCAGAATTTCTTATCGGTATCTGTCTGTTCCTGAATATCAAGATAAAAACAGCTGCCTGGGGAGCCATTTTGTTTATGGGATTTTTTACTCCTCTCACCCTGATCCTGGCTATCAAGAATCCGGTCACAGACTGCGGATGTTTCGGGGATGCCCTGATCTTAACCAATTGGGAAACTTTCTGGAAAAATATCATTCTGCTGGCGATGACATTAGTTATCTTTTACACAAGAGATAAGTATAAACCGATTTTCAACTTTCTGGAACAAACTGTGGTTTTAGTGGGGACGGTTATTTTCATGTTCTGTGTACAATGGTACTCCTTCCGTCACCTGCCTATCGTGGATTTCCGTCCCTATGCTATCGGTAAAAATATCTCCGAGGGTATGGCCATCCCCGACGGAGCTCCGCATGACGAATATGCGATTACGCTCAAATACAAAAACAAACAGACAGGAGAAGTAAAAGACTTTACAGAAGAAAACTATCCCTGGCAAGATACCGTAAACTGGGAATATGTCAGCTCGGATCAGAAACTGATCAAAGAAGGATATAAAGCTCCGATTCATGATTTCGTCATCGAACATCCGGAATTGGGAGACATCACCCAGGAAGTATTAGAAGATAATGGATATACCTTTTTGGTTATCGCTTACAACATCAATAAAACCGATCCTGAAAATCAGGAAAAATTGAACCGACTGGCAGCATATGCCAAAGATAAAGGTTACCGGTTTTATGGTTTGAGTGCTTCTGCCGCCGATGATATCCGGAAATATACCGAAGCTCATCAGGTAAATTATGATTATTGTTCAACCGATGAAATACAGTTGAAAACGATCGTACGCTCGAACCCCGGCTTGATCCTTTTACGTCAGGGGACTATCCTCGACAAATGGGGCCACCGGGATCTGCCGGAAGTGGAGGAATTACAGAACAAAGACTTAGCTTCCTATTGCCTGCAAGAACAACAGGCTATCACAGACAGATATCTGATCTACAGCCTGATTATGCTCTATATCGCCTGTATATTTCTCTATATAATCCGGAAATATAAAAGGATGATAAAATAAAGAAAGAAATCAAACTGACAATCAAAGAATATAAAGCAATTAAAAACAACGAATCATGAGAAAAAAAATTGTTGCCGGTAACTGGAAAATGAACAAAACCCTGCAGGAAGGGATTGAACTGGCTAAAGAGGTAAACAGCAAAGTAAAAGCTGCTAATGCAAAGGATGTGAAGGTCATCATCGGTACCCCTTTCATTCATCTGGCCGAAGTAAGTAAAATGGTAGATCCTGCAGTCATTGCCGTATCTGCCCAAAACTGTGCAACAGAAGTTTCCGGAGCATATACCGGCGAAGTATCCGCAGCTATGGTGGCCTCAACAGGAAGCCGGTATGTCATTCTCGGTCACTCTGAAAGAAGAAGCTACTATGGAGAAACCGATGAAATCCTGGTCAAGAAGGTACAACGTGCTCTGGAAAATAACCTGGATGTAATCTTCTGTGTAGGAGAAGTTTTAGCCGAGAGAGAAACCGGCAAACATTTCGAAGTAGTGAAATCTCAATTGGTGAACGGTTTATTCAACCTCTCAGCCGATCAGTTTGCACACATCGTCGTAGCTTACGAACCGGTGTGGGCTATCGGTACCGGCAAAACAGCCACCTCTGCACAAGCTGAGGAAATGCATGCCTTTATCCGTAAAACCATCGCCGACAAATATGGTAAAGAAGTAGCCGACAACACATCGATCTTATACGGCGGAAGCTGCAACCCCAAAAATGCCGACGAACTATTCTCTCAGGCAGACGTCGACGGTGGCCTTATCGGCGGAGCTTCCCTGAAAGCCGACGACTTTATGGCTATCATTACGGCACGGCAGAAGCATTAAAAAAGCTAAAGGCAAGGAAGCTAAAGGCTAAAGGCGAAGAAGCATTAAAAAAGCTAAAGGCAAGGAAGCTAAAGGCTAAAGGCGAAGAAGCATTAAAAGCTATAGACAAAAGGTAAGAAAACCCAAAGCCTATAGCTTTTTTGCTTTTAGCCTATAGCCTTTTACCTTTTTTCCCCATACCCCATCATCTGTCCCAGAAAGTCGTCGGGATAAGTGATTCCGACATCGATAATTTTTCCATCTTGTTCGACGAGGCGATATTCAGGGTTGATAAAACCGGCATATGGAGCCACTCCCAAAGCTTCGTAACGGGTCAACACTTCACGGTGTAACCGACGGTCGACGTTTACTCCGTAGGTCTCGATCAATTTCCGGGCTCCCTCGAAATCTCCTTCCGATTTGATCCGCTGTACTTCTCCCAGCAATTGCCCGAAAAGTACTCTTAAAGCATCGAAATCACGAATGATAAAATAGGTCTTACCTGCCCTTTGCACTTTCTCTATTACATTCGCTTCTTTCCCCTGTTCATAAGCCCAGGCGGCTATCGTCTGGCGGTTACGCATGTGGGATTCCTCAAGCCGGTCTCCGAATTTAATGCGGGTGAGTTGTACCAGTAAACCGTTCCGGATATAGCTGTTGTATTCCGCTTTAGCCACTTCCAACGAAGGGATAATTCCCAGTTCGACCAATTTGGGATCCATGATATAATAGAGGGCGAACAAATCCGCCCGGGCTTCTTCTATCGTAGAATAATAATTACGCAATGCTTCGGTAGTCACACCCGGCAACATTTTTCCCGACCCATGACCCAGACATTCGTGAAGATCGGTATGTACATTACTCCCGATAGTTCCCCATTCACGAGCCAAACGAATTTCTTCGTCCGAACCGGCAAACTCGTCGATCATCCCAGAAGATTTAGCTGCCATATCATAGGCATAAGTGATATTGTCCAAAGTCACCGATTTACTTCCGTAGCGTTCGCGGATCCATTCGGCATTGGGCAAATTGATCCCTATCGGAGTAGCCGGATGACAATCTCCGCCAAGCATAGCCACCTGCATAACACGAGCAGTGATGCCTTTCACTTCTTGTTTCTTAAATTCTTCGCGAATAGGGGCATGCTGTTCGAACCACAGTGCCTCTCCGGCCAGTTTACGGGTGCGTTCTCCGGCTTCCTGATCGACGATCTCCACCACCGATTCCCAACTGGCCTTATAGGCCAGAGGATCCCCATATACCTCTATAAACCCGTTGATAAAATCGACCGGGGCCTGATCCTCTTTCAACCATTCGATCGAATACCGGTCAAAAAGTTTTAAATCTCCCGTTTTATAGTAATCGATCAATAACCGAATTACTTTCTGCTGCTGTTCGTTATAAGCATAGGGTATCGCTTTTTCAAGCCATGCTACGACCCGGGCCAATTCCTGACCGTACTTTCCTCCTATTTTCCAGACTGCTTCCCGGATTACCCCTTCCTCTTTGACCAGGGTCGAATTCAATCCCCGGGATACCGGACAGGAATCCTCTTCACCGGAAGTGCGGTAAAATTCTTCGACTTCCCGCTGGGTTACATTCATATAATAATTATTAGCCGAAGCCCGGATCAAATCTTTCCCTTCGTCCAAAACCACCCGCTTGGCCATATAACCGGAGTCGAACATAACTCGTTCCAATTCGGGAAACACCTCCGGAATACCGATCGACGCCAACAATTCCTGAAAATAAGTCTTAGAAAAACCAGGGATAAACTTATCCATAGAATAGTGATGATGGATGCCATTGGCAAAGAACACCTTCTTCGTATAAATCAGAAAACGCTCGAACTCATCGGTATTCCGATCCCCGGGATATTCCCGGACAATCCGTTCCAGAATCTTCCGGATACGCAAATTATACCGGTTATTCTGATCCCATAGTATATCCCGGCCTGCCAAAGCAGCCTGACTCAGGTAATAGACAAAGATCTTTTCCCGTAATGGAAGTTGCCCGAAAGCCGGTACCTGATACCGGAGAATTTTTATATCGTCGAATTGTTCTGTTAAAAAATTAAATTTATCTTCTTCCATCTGTCTTGTATATGTTGAATTAATTGGTCAGATTCTCTTCATACCACCACTCTTCCTTTTTTAAAACCAGAGCATCACAGGAAGCATCGGGCCCATAAAACATAAAATAGCCTTCATATTTCGGATCTGTAGGAGCAAGATGATCGAAAAGGATACGTTTTCCGTTTTTATCTTGTTTCAAAAGCATACTCGCATCCAGCGCATATTCAAAGGTCAGAGAAGCACTTCTGCTCTCTCCTTTTCTCAAAAGAGGATGATTATAAGTGACCGTTCCGTCGGGATGGAAACAGGCCACCCATACCGCTTTCCGGTTGGTATTCCGGGTTTTCGACCATCCCAGCAAAAGTACATACCCCTGCTTCTGATGTTCGAAAGGGACAAAATCATAAAACAACCAAGCCATCCGATCTCCGGGCAACGCTTTGATCAGGTAACTCCGCTCCGGATTTTTAAAGCGGAATAAATTATAAAAGGCCTGCCCTTCGCGCAGAGGTACGGCCCAGGAAAACAACTCGATCCCTGCATCGTCCGATCTCTTATACCCCAAATATTTCACAGGCTTTTCAGTCCGATAACTACCGAAAGCCGAAGACCGTATAAAATATTCGATCTCGCCGGCATATTCCAAGCGTACCGAATCTTCGGTCGCCGTCTTGATTTTTTCCAAGCGGATAGCAACACTATCCATTTGTGCCCGCACCGGCCCTCCGGCCCCCAATAGTACCCCCAGAATCCAAAACCATTTCATACCCCGAAGTTTTCTGTTCCTATTCTTCATTGAATCTTTCCAGAATTTCGCCGGAAGCTTTGATGGCATTTTTATACCATTTGAATAAGATTTCATCCTTCGCCCGATCGGATAAATGCCAGTCGATACCGCTCCCGCGCAAACGACGGGTAACACTGTACATCGTAATAGCCGCACAAACACTCACGTTCAGACTTTCGGTAAACCCATACATCGGTATTTTTACAAATTCGTCTGCCTGTCCGATAACCAAATCGGACAAACCGGTTAATTCTGTCCCGAAGAAAAAAGCCATTTTCCCTTTTTCCAAATCGATATCGTCGACAAAAATATCGTTGGCATGGGGAGTCGTAGCCAGGATACGATAACCTTCGGCCCTCAACTGATCGATCGTAGCCTGGGTATTGTTTTCCAGTTCTTTATGCCGGTGAATAGACAGCCAATCCCGCGCACCCTGCGAAACTGTGGAAGTCATATCGTATGAATTCCGGTTTTCGATCAGGTGGACATGTTGTATCCCATAACAATCGGCCGAGCGCATCACCGCACTTTGATTATGTGATTGAAATAAATCTTCTAACACAACCGTTACATAATCGGTCCGCTCCTGTATCAACCGATCGAACAGAGCATTTTTTTCATCGACAACAAAATCCCGTAAATATTCTACTTGTTCTTTGATGGATTTCATAATAAACACAACAAGATTCAACGATTCTCAGCAAAATACTTCCAAAGGGGAGCTGCGTGAGTCGCCTGTATGATTTCATTTTTCAGTAAGAGAGTTCTCACTTGTTCCGGCCTTAATACTTCCACCACAATGTCTTCGGTCGGTTCGAGATGCCTCTCCATCACCTTCTCCACTCCGGTAGCCAAGAAACAATAAGTCAGGTTATTATGCGTTCCGGGATTCGCACTTATGATCATGTAGCTCTGCCATTCTCCGTTTCCGAAACCGGTTTCTTCGAGTAATTCCCGTTTGGCTGCTTCTAAAGGACTGGCATCTGTAGGATCTACAACCCCGGCACACAATTCATAATCAACCCGTCCGATTCCGTGCCGGTATTGTCTTTCCATGATCATCCCCCCTTCTTTAGTAAGAGCGATCACACAAATCCAGGCCGGATATTCCAATACATAATAAGCAGGAATGACATTACCGTTCGGCAATTGCACTTCATCCCGGCGGGCTGTAAACCAGGGTTCTCTGGCGATATACTCCGAACGGAGTACCTTCCAATTCTCTATTTTCTGTTTTTCCATATACAATCCCATACAAAAGAAGGGGTGCTTTTTCGAAACACCCCTTCTTTTATCTTAATTTCCTGATCAGAATTTTTCTGCCAATTCAGCGCCTGCTTTGAATTTAACAACTTTCTTAGCCGGAATAGTAATCGTTTTGCCAGTCTGTGGGTTTCTACCGCTTCTAGCACTTCTTTCAGATACAGAAAAAGAACCGAATCCGATCAATGCCACTTTATCACCACCTTTCAGTGCTTCACCAACTGTTTCTACGAAAGCTTCCAGAGCTTTTTTAGAATCTGCTTTTGTTAAACCTGCCTTTTCAGCAATAGCGTCGATTAATTGAGCTTTATTCATAATATTAATTTTTAGGGTTAGAATTTTAAACCTCTCTCTAAAGGCAAATGTAGCGATTTTATTGAGGATGTCAATACTTTTCAAAAAAAAAATCCATTTTTTTCAAAAAAAATAACAGGCTTTCTGCTCAGAAGATATTTTCGGCACATTTTTCGCCATCCATGGCTGCCGAAATGATTCCTCCGGCGTATCCAGCCCCCTCACCACAAGGATATAACCCTCGTATCTCGGGGTGCATCAGCTGCTCATTGCGCGGAATTCTCAACGGAGAAGAGGTACGGGTTTCTACCCCCAGCAAAAGTGCCCGTTCGGATACGAATCCTTTGGCCCGTTGTCCGAAATATTGCAGTCCGGCCGCCAAACGCCGATAAACGATCCGGGGCAACCATTCACTGATAGCAGAAGTATATACTCCCGGTTTATAAGACGTCGCCGGCAAAGTGCTACTGTCCTTTCCGGCCAGGAAGTCGGTCAACCGCTGAGCAGGAGCGAAAAGCCCACCGCCCCCTTCCTCCCATGCCTGTCGTTCCAAGGCTTCCTGAAATACCATGCCGGCAAATAATCCCCGGTAATTCATACTTTCCAATTCGGCCGGGCCGATAGCTGTCACCATAGCTGAATTTGCCCAGGGGGTATTCCGGTAAGAGGAGGACATTCCATTGACGACCTGTTGGTTCGGCCCCGTTGCCGCAGGTACGATTACCCCACCCGGACACATACAAAAAGAATATACTCCCCGTCCGTCTATATTGGTGACAAAATTATATTCAGCAGCAGGTAACCATTTGCCTCTCCCTTCCGGGGTGTGGTATTGGATGCGATCGATCTCCTGCTGGGGATGTTCTAAACGCAATCCGACGGCAAAATCTTTCGGCTCCATCCGTACCGCCTGCCTTTGCAACATCCGATAAATATCCCGGGCCGAATGGCCGGTAGCTAATATGACATGACGGCTCGCAATTTCCTGTCCTCCGGCAATCACTCCCTGTATACTGTTTTCACGGATTATCAGACCGGTCACCCGGCAACCGAAACGAATTTCTCCTCCCTGTTTTTGAATAGTTTTACGGATATTGACAATCACTCCGGGTAATTTGTCGGTTCCGACATGCGGATGGGCTTCGACCAGAATAGCAGGATTGGCTCCATGATAAACCAAAATTTCCATAGCCCGGCGTACATCTCCCCTTTTCTTCGAACGGGTATAGAGTTTTCCATCGGAAAAAGTCCCGGCTCCTCCTTCCCCGAAACCGAAATTAGAATCCTCATCTACCATCCCGGTCTTATATAAACCATTCAGATCCTTTTTCCGGTCTTCGACAGCCTTTCCCCTTTCCAGTACCAAAGGACGGAAACCACGTTCGATCAAACGCAAAGCTGCGAATAAACCGGCAGGCCCTGCACCGACCACGACCACCGTTTCTCTGTCGGACACATCCCGGTAAGCCGGAACGAAAACCTTTTCTTTCTCCTCGATACGGTCGATATGAAGTCCGGCGACCAGGTTGAACATCACTTCTTTTTGCCGGGCATCGATCGACTTACGGACAATATCTACCCGGCAGATCCGTTCTGCACCGACTCCTGCAACCCGGGCAGCGATTTGCCGCAATGTTTCCTCCACACCTGCCTGTTCTGGCTTTATTCTGATCTGAATTTCTGTATACATATCCCTGATAAATAAGAATGCTGAATATCATTCAAAATTAAAACAAATCGTGAAAATCCGGGCACGTAGTTTACTTAAAGATTGTGTATAATCCTCATATCCCGGATTTTTGGGATCAGGCCGATGTACCAATACATCCGTCAATCCCAACGAAAAACGCAACTCTATTCCAAATTTGAAATAAGGCAGGTAAAAATCCGAACCAGCTCCCATTTCCAGAAAAACATCCCCTCTACGGGTTCGGAAATAAACCGACTTGTCCGGATCGATCTTATCGTGTTTTTGAAAATCGAATTTATAACTGCTTCCTGCAGTAATAAAGGGACGGAAATTATTAATCCGCTTGGCCTTGTATTTCAACATCAACGGCAAAGAGACATAAACCGACTCATTATAAGCATATTGTTTGTTATTTTCAACCTCCGGCACCTGCGTATACACCAGCGAACGGGTAGCGAATTCCAGTCCCGGCAAAAATCTCAGCCCCCAATCATCACCTAATCTCAGTTCAGAAACAATACCCACCAGAAATCCGACATCCAGTTTGCCCGATTCCGCCCTCCATCCATTGGCTCCCGACAAGACGGCTTTATAGTCCATATAATTGATCCCGAGGCTAAAACCGAAATGCAATACGGTCCGGTCACCCCGCTGATAATTCAACAGACTGGTATTCCGCATTATTTTCTGGGCCTGCACACAACAGGATAAGGATAGGAATAGGATTATATAGAACGCTTTATTCAACATACGGAACGAAAGTAGTTATTTTGATTCTTTTCAACAAATCTTGTCCGATTTTAAAGCTAAAAATTGTAAGTTTGTGAATCATTCGGATAATCATTTTACAATACGATAAAGATGAATAAAATAGCATTAATCACCGGAGCTACCTCCGGTATCGGCCAGGCAACAGCTTTAAAAGCTGCGGAAGCCGGATTCGATGTAATCATTACAGGCCGGAGAAACGACCGTCTACAAGAACTGGCTGAAAGTATCCGCCAGAAAGGAGCCGATGTACTCCCCTTAGCCTTCGATATCCGTCAGTCCGGAGAAGTCGAGACAGCCATTCGAAATCTCGGGGGGAAATGGAGGGATATCTCTGTATTGGTCAATAATGCCGGTTTGGCAGTGGGAGTCGCTCCCATCCAGGAGGGTGTCCTCGACGATTGGGAAAGAATGATCGATACCAATGTAAAGGGCCTGTTATACATCACCCGTGCTGTAGCCCCCCTGATGATCGCCCGGAATACGGGTCATATCGTGAATCTGGCCTCCATCGCCGGAAAAGAAGTATATCCCGGAGGAAACGTGTATTGTGCAACCAAACATGCTGTGGATGCCTTGTCCAGGGCTATGCGGACAGATATGCTGAAACATCATATTAAAGTAACCAATATCGCCCCGGGAATGGTAGAAACCGAATTTTCCATCGTGCGCTACAAAGGAGATAAAGAGGCTGCCGACAAAGTATATCAGGGCATGACTCCGTTGACCAACGAGGATATTGCCGAGACCATCATTTTCGCTATCACCCGTCCGGCCCACGTCTGCCTGAACGACATCGTCATCATGCCTACCGCCCAAGCCAACTCCAGAGACGTAGATAGAAAGTAAAAGGTTAAGCCTTTTACTTTTTTTTAATCGAGCTCCAACCCGAATATCGATTTCAGGTCTGCAACGACGGGATTGAGTTCTATAAAATGCTGGAATTTTTCTCCGGCAGTGAATAATTTTTTTTCTTCTGTCGAATTCTGATCGTCGAATAACTTAAATGACAAGGTGATAAAGCCATTGTTCAACAATTTCATCAGTACATTCCGGAGATGCATTTTTAAAGCTTCGAGCTTATCTTGTTGCAACTGGTTATCTACTGCTAAAACAATATTTTCACCGTCGATCTCCGGCCGATGGGTCTTGAGAGCTATGGCAACCGTCGGTTCAGGACGATGATCTTGTATATAACGCTCCAGGGCAGCCACGACCTTCCCTTCGTCGATCACATCACGGGCTTCTACTTTGAATTGTTGCACCTCTGTTTTCTGCACTTTGACGACAGGCTGGGTTTGGCTGATTTGCCTCAGGGAATCCTTTATTTTAAAAGAAGCATCGGGGCGGTGACGGTCATTTTCAGCAAAATGCCTGACCGGTTTAGGAGTAGCGACAGCCTGTCCCCCTTCTGAAGCATTAGCTGCCGTCTGAAATTTACCCGCAAAACCTTCTATTTTCAGGAGAAAACCGACCTCAGAAGCCCTCAGATTTTTTTTTTTAGCTCATTGATCTGGCAGAGTTTGATCAATGCCAATTCGATGCACAGCCGCTTTTCCATGCGTACTTTGTATTGCATTTCACATTGTTCAACGATCTTCAAAGCTTCGTATAGAAAATCTACCTGACAATCCGCCGCCTGTTTGGCATAGCGTGCTTTTATTCCCGCACTGACCTCCAGTAATTGGACGGTTGCCGGATCTTTAGAAACCAATACATCCCTGAAATGCTTTCCTAAGCCGGCAATCAGATTTCCGCCATCGAATCCTTTTCCGATGATCTCGTTGAAAAGTAAAAAGGCTTCCCCCACTTTTCCGGCATTGAACAAATCGGTCAAACGGAAATAATAATCGTAATCGAGCACGTTCAGATTTTCGATGACCTTTTCGTAAGTCAGGTTTTTGCCACAAAAACTGACCACCTGATCGAAAATAGAGAGCGCATCACGCATAGCTCCGTCGGCTTTCTGAGCGATCACGTCCAAAGCGGCTTCCTCGGCTGTAATCCCCTCCTTTGCCGAAATATACTTCAGATGCTCGACAGTATCTCCCACTTTCATCCGATTAAAATCATAGATCTGACAACGGGACAATATCGTGGGTAATATTTTATGTTTTTCTGTGGTAGCTAAAATAAAAATAGCATGTGCAGGCGGCTCTTCCAATGTCTTCAGGAAAGCATTGAAAGCCGAAGTACTGAGCATATGCACTTCGTCGATGATGTATACGCTGTATTTCCCTACCTGAGGCAAAATCCTCACCTGCTCCACCAATCCGCGGATATCGTCCACGCTGTTATTGGAAGCGGCATCCAATTCGTGAATATTCAACGAACGCCCGGCATTGAAAGCCTTACAGGATTCGCATTCGTTACAAGGCTCTGCATTGGGCTGCAGATTCAGGCAATTGATCGTTTTCGCAAAAATACGGGCACAAGTCGTCTTACCGACCCCTCTGGGACCGGTAAACAGATAGGCCTGAGCCAACTGATGGTTCACAATGGCATTCCGCAAAGTGGAAGTAATAGCCAACTGCCCCACCACCGTATCGAAACTCGCAGGCCTGTATTTTCGCGCCGAAACAATAAAATTTTCCATAAACAATCAACAATATACCCAAATAACGGATTCACTCCGTCCAGGCTGTAAAAATAGTAAGCTTTCGGCGTATTCGCAAATTCTCCACCCATTTTTGTGGATTTTCTCACCGGAAAGAATACCTGCCGCCATCATCGGGGCAGCAGGTGTTTTCAATTTCATCACAATAAAAGGCTGCACCTCGGTATAATCATCCGGGTAAGCCCGGTGCTTCTGCTCCCGGTTTGTAATTCATTTTAAGTATTCATCGAAAAATTTCTCCAGTTTGTCGAACGGAATAATGTCCGTCCGGTCATACAAATCCGTATGCACGGCTCCGGGAATAATCATCAGTTCCTTGTTGTCACCCTTCAGCTTCCTGAAGGCATCCTCGCTAAAATAACGGGAGTGGGCTTTTTCGCCATGAATGAGTAGCACGGCACTGCGGATTTCATCGGCATACGCAAGTATAGGAGCATTGACAAAAGCCAGTGAGGAGGTCTTGTTCCATCCCAGGCCGGAGTTGATGGAACGGGGATGATAGCCTCGTTCGGTCTTGTAATAGTCATAATAATCTTTCATGAACTGTGGTGCGTCGCCGGCAGGCTTAGGATTCATCACGGTGCGGGGATAAGTGCCGGTGCGATAATCTTCCGTACGCTGGGCATTGAACTCCTGACGCATTTTATAACGGGCGTCCGCATTGTCGGCAGCATCGAAATAACCGTTCGCCGTACAGCGGCTGATATCGTACATGGTGGAGGCCACGGTTGCCTTGATACGCGTATCGTTGGCTGCCGCATTGATGGCAAAACCTCCCCAGCCACAGATGCCGATGATGCCGATACGCCCGGCATCCACATCCGGACGCGTCGCCAGGTAATCCACCGCTGCCGAAAAGTCTTCGGTATTGATGTCCGGCGAAGCCACACTGCGAGGTTGTCCGCCACTCTCACCTGTAAACGAGGGGTCGAAAGCAATCGTGAGGAAACCCCGTTCGGCAAGTGTCTGAGCATACAGCCCCGACGATTGTTCCTTCACGGCACCGAACGGACCGCTGACAGCGATAGCCGGCAGTTTTCCCCCGGCGGTCGTTTTCGGTACATACAAGTCGGCAGCGAGCGTGATGCCGTAACGGTTGACAAAGGTTACTTTGCTGTGGTTCACCTTATCGCTCTTCGGGAACGTTTTGTCCCATTCCTGGGTCAGTTTCAATTCTTCCATATTCCTGTTACTTTGAGTGTCCTGTGCCGGGCTTTCCGTCAAACCGGAGAGGCAGAGGAAAGCGGCCGTTAAAAAAGTTATCCGTTTCATAACCGATGTGATTTTAATGATTACTGTTTCTTGTTTTCTTTTCACATCGCAAAGTTACAGCGCCCAGCAAAGAGGCCCGGTAGATGGATTACAGATTGTATAACCCCAATTACAGAGATTATCCCATACTTCTTTTATCCACCGTTCCCGTTTCAGACGGACAAGGATAATCAGGCTTTTCGTTCCTGTCAATGTCACGGATATACCTTGCCGGTACGCCTCCTGCAACCGTATTGGCCGCCACATCTTTCGTCACCACCGATCCGGCGGCGATAATGGCATTGTCACCCACGGTCACCCCCCGCAGAATGGTAGAGTTGGAACCGACCCACACGTTTTTGCCTAACCGGATAGGAGCCGGATACATCACCCCACGGTCTTCGGAAGCCCTACCATGATCGAGTGTGGCAAAAACCACCTGGTGGCCGATGAGACAACCGTCGCCCAATGTCACACCGCCGTGATCCTGGAAATGGCAACAGGCGTTGATAAAGACATGGCGCCCGATAGTGATATTCCTGCCGAAGTCGGTGTAGAACGGAGGAAACATCTTGAACGTTTCATCCACAGGCTTACCGAGCAAGCGCGACATTAACGCGCGCAACTCCTCCTGTGAATGGTAAGTATTGTTTATCTCGCAGGTGATGCGCCGGGCTTCGTCGCTCATTTCATCCATCAGCCGATAGATTTCCGGTGTACCGAGCACACCGCCGGCCTCGATATGATTCAGAAAATCGTCCAGTGTCATAATCCGTTCCTTTCCCTATACCAGTCTGCCCATTTCGTATGCCTCCTGCAATTTCGGGCTTCCCTTAATTTCTCCCGCATGCCATACGCCGCCGCAAAACAGCGTTCCCTTTACCGTCGGGTTCTCCAGGCAATCGAGAAATCCCATGAAATTGGCAACGATACGGTCCATAATCGTTTCATCCTCTTCGGCAGCCGTGGCAATGAAATAGAACTCCT
The DNA here is from genome assembly GCF_000980295.1 of Odoribacter sp. N54.MGS-14. Taxonomy (NCBI): domain Bacteria; kingdom Pseudomonadati; phylum Bacteroidota; class Bacteroidia; order Bacteroidales; family Odoribacteraceae; genus Odoribacter; species Odoribacter sp. N54.MGS-14. Next base: position 18,643 of record NZ_LARL01000037.1, read on the forward strand.
TATTCTTCATTTCGGTATAAGGTCCGCAGCAACGGTCTATCATCATTTTCATCTGGGCACTCATGGCATAAAAATAGACCGGTGTTCCCATCACGATGACATCTGCCGCAAGCATCTTTTCAATCACCTCAGCCACATCGTCTTTCTGCGGACAGGGCTTCTTATACCGGCTGCATACGCTGCACCCCGTGCAAGGATGTATATTCTTGTCGCGCAGGAAAATTTTCTCTACCTGGTTTCCACTCTCAATGGCTCCGCGCATAAATTCATCGCAAAGCGTGTCCGAATTGCCGCCACGACGGGGACTGGACGATAAAATCAGAATATTCTTCGACATGGTTTATCTATTTATATGTTTTTTCAAATACATTTACTCCTTGACAAACGGTTTCAGACCCTCGACAGCTTCCGCGGCGGTAATGCGCTTGCCGCCATTATCCAGGTCGATGAGGATGTAACGGTCATTGCCCATTCCCAGTTCCTTCATGTATGACAACTGGCGTAACCCGTGACGGCTTTCGATGCGTTCCACCAAATCATGGTGTTCGGCTTCGGTCATGGCATATACCAAATCCACGCATGCCTGGTCCAAAGCCAGCATATCGGTAGAAGAAAGGATACCGACATTCGGGGTCACGACAGGAGCGGCATTCACCCCCTCGCAATCGCACGATACCGACATGTTGCGCATCACATTGACATACGTGATTTGCTTGCCGAAGTAATCGATGACAGCCTTTGTGGATTCGGTCATGCGTTCCATGAATTCCTCTTCACGGATATCCCATTGGTTATCCTGTCCCGGTGTGGTGTGAATCCAGGCCTTTCCGATCCGCCCGTCCGCACAGCCGATACCGATGTTCTTGTTGCTTCCGCCGAAACCACCTTGTGTATGTCCTTTGAAATGGGTAAGCACCACCAGGGAGTTGTAGTCGGTAGTATGGCTGCCTACTGACATTTTTCCAAACCATTTACCACCGTGAACAGGTAATGTCAGGGTATCTTCTTCATCCAGAATATCTACAGGGCAGAATGTCCAGCCGTTCACTTTCAATGTCCGCCGATGTTGTTCGGTGGTATAACGGTCGCCCTCGTAATAGGTATTGGTTTCCACGATGTTGGCATCAGACAAATCTTTCCGGAACAGGGCTTTAACCCATTCCCGCGGGATAATGTTCGGTCCGTTCTGCTCCCCGGTATGCAGCTTCACACCGGTATGTCCCTTGATGTTCGCACTTACCTGTTCATACGCTTCGATAAGTCCTTCAGCACTAAGGTTACGCGTGAAATAAACGATGGACTCGTTGCCGGTACGCTCTTCGTAAGGCACATACTTATTACCGTTTTTTCCGGGAACCGGATCGGACTGTGCTACGGCAGTCGTTCCCATAACGAACAAACTTGCAATCATAATAGTCGATATTCGTTTCATTGTCATTTGATTTTATTGATTCAGAGTTTCAGATTCCTGATACAAAGTTAAGCGTATACCTGAAAATACAGTGTAGATGAATTACAGATATGATAACCCAAATTACATAATTTCCGAAAAAACGGCATAAATCTGTAGCCAGGGTTATATTATCTGTAATCGGGGTTATGGGATTATCCGTATCATCCTCTAATTTTGTATAGTGAAAAAATTAAGACATAGAGAATATGGATAAGATACTCCATTTGGACCATGTAGATCAGTACAACCGTTTATACGGTCTTGAAACCCTGCATCCGTTGGTCAGTGTGATCAATCTCAATGAAGCGACCCGTGCGGTGGGCACCATACGTTTTAATTACGGAGTGTATGCCTTGTTCTTAAAACTGGAAAAGGCATGCGACATCAAGTACGGCCGCCAGAAATACGATTACGAAGAAGGGACCATCGTCTGTTTCGCTCCCGGACAAACAGCAGAGACGACGCCGACAGTCGGGCATATACAAACCGATGCCTATGGCATCATCTTCCATCCCGACCTGCTTCGCGGCACGTCATTGAATAAAACGATAAAGAACTACACCTTTTTCTCGTATGAAGTCAACGAAGCATTGCACGTATCCGGGGAGGAACAGACCATCATTTTGGATTGTCTGAAAATCATACGGAAAGAACTGGAGCATGATATAGACAAACATAGTAAAACACTGATTGCTACCTATATCGAATTACTGCTCGGTTACTGCATGCGTTTTTACGAACGGCAGTTTATCACGCGCAGCAAAAGCAACCGGGATGTGCTGACCCGTTTCGAGCAATTGCTGGACGAGTATTTCGAAGGATCCGCCGCCGAGCGGGACGGACTCCCTTCGGTGAAACACTTCGCCGACAAATTGTATCTCTCATCCAATTATTTCGGAGACATGCTGAAAAAAGAAACCGGAAAGACTCCGCAGGAATATATTCAGGAGAAAATAATCGAAGTGGCAAAGGACCGTATATCCGGTACCCAGGATACGGTAAGCCAGATAGCTTATTCCCTGGGATTCCAATATCCGCAGCACCTGTGCCGCCTGTTTAAGAAACGGGCCGGATGCACACCGAATGAATACCGGGCAAAGATGATTGGCTGAAAGGACAGATGAAAAAGACGTTGGACATCAAGAGCGTGTGCGAATGCAACCGCCGTTTGGGATGTAAAACACTGCATCCCCAGGCAAGTATCATCAATCTGGAACACCCGGATTTGGAGCAGGAGGCCGTGAAATTCGAATTCTATGCCGTGCTGCTCATCGAAGAATGCCCGGACGGCTGTGGCTGCTGCGGTCGCAAGTATTACGACTATACCAATGCCACGATGGTATTTCTCAAACCCGGGGAAATTTTCCGCATGAACGAAGCGGGCGTGTTGCCGGACAAAGGGTGGCTGTTGGCGTTTCATCCCGATTTACTGTACCGTACCTCACTGAAAAATCATATCAGGAACTATACGTTCTTTTCTTATAACAAGGAAGAGGCATTACACTTGTCCGGACGGGAAACGGCAACCATTACGTGCTGTCTTGAAAATATCGAAGAGGAACTGCACCACTCCATCGACACGCACACCGCAACCATTCTCTCACGGCATATCGAGTTGATGCTGGACTATTGCACCCGTTTCTACGAGCGGCAGTTCATCACACGCGAGAATAGGAACAAAACTGTGCTCGAAGAGTTGGAAACCCTGCTCGATGACTATATCGCCTCCGGCAGGTTAGCGGGGGCTCTGTTGCCTACATCGGAATATTGTGCCACAGGGCTGGGCCTATCCGTCCCTTATTTCAACGATTTGTTGAAATTCGAAACCGGCAAGACGTTGGATGAGTATTTCCAACTGCGACGGCTTGAAACGGCTAAAAGGATGTTGCTCAAAGCGGAAAACACCCCGGCCGTCGTAGCACGGCGGTTAGGCTATGCCAGTGTGCAATATTTCAGTCTGTTATTCAAAAAAATTACGGGCATCGCTCCTAATGAATACCGGTGTATTTTTCCAACTCACCGATGATCAGCACAAGCAACCACTGACGGGACAGATCCAGCACCAGATCCTCACTCATATCCTTCAAGCATAGTATCCATCCACAATCCCAATCGCTATGATAACAATCATAAAGATCGTCTATCGTCAGTATTCCGACTTGTTTTATCTTACATCCCCTACACGGTAATTATCCGACCGTCATATTCCTCCCGACGGTGCCAGATCTTGTCATCCCAGCTTACTCCTTGTCCCGATTGAAGACGATGAAATGGCCCTCGCTCACATCACCGCAGCAGTCCATATACCATACCGTCTGTTCCAGGCCTTTCGCGATGGTCTTATTCAGATCGCCACGTTTGATTTTCAGTTCCAGCACAATGCGATGTACGGGGCCGCCGTAACCCAGGAATCCGCATTCTCACGGAAGAACTGCCGGAAATCCGACAGTAATTTTTCCATATTGATGCTATTGTCAGGATTCATGTACCATGCCGATTGCTGGATCAGTCCGCTTTGAGTGGTCCACGTCAGTTCGCGGAGGATGATTTCCCTGTAAATGGCGTTGGAAATACGCAAGGGCTTCTCGCGCTGACCACATTCCGGTTCACCTCTTCCACGTTGTTCCGGGAGGCCTGCCCCACCTCGACATTGGCATAGACAGCATAAAACTCGCCACGGGCATTCAGATAATCATGCAAAGCCAGCAGGCAGGACGTTTTACCCGTCTGACGAGGAGCATGAAGTACAAAATATTTCCGCTGATAAATCAACGATTCCAACTCTTCCAGAGCGATACGCGTCAACAGATCGATATCATAGTGGATATCAGGCTGAATTGGACCTGCCGTATTGAAAAACTTCGGTACTCGTATCCTACTTCAGCGTTTAGGTGCAACAGTTTAGGCAAAATACAAAAATTCATTCACTTTACAACAGGAACAAACCGTTTTTATCCACATCAATAAAGAACCGGACAGCCTGTTCCTCTGCTATTTTAAGAGATTTTCTTATCATTTATTTTACTCGGGTTAACCGTCGATTCTGTCAAAGCACACAAAAAACGAGGGAAACAAATATTGAAGGAAAGGCTGAAAGGTTTAATGGCCTTCTGCCGGGCAAAATTCCTGCAACCGCACTATACGCCGAAAAGTACAAGTTTGAGATTATTCCGCAATATCGCCATGGCCCGTTTGAAATGAGTCTTCACTGTAGTTTCTGCAATATCCATCTGTGTTGCAATTTCTTTAATCTTTTTCTTCTCGACAATATGAAGTAATACGACTTCCTTTTGTTTTTCAGGTAATGTATCCAGAATAGTTTTCAGACGTTCATGAATATCTTCATCGATTTCCGGATCTTCGATACCGGAGAACAACATCGCTTCGATGATTTTATCCTGATGCTTACCTTGAATTTCCAAATCCCGCAAATAATTCAGGCAATTATTCCGGATAATACCGAGCATATAATAAAATACAGGTTGTTTTTCATCATATCTTTCCAGGTGATCCCACAAAGACAGAAAAGCATCCTGTACCAAGTCTTCCGCTTGTTTCCAGTCGTAAAGATAACGCATGGCATAATGCTGCAAAGGCAGAAACGAAGTTTTATACAATTCATGAAAAGCATCCAGATCTCTTTTTTTTATCCGAAGCCCTAAATTACTTTTTTCTATGTATTGCTCTATTCTTGCCATGATATTTTCGGCAAAGATAATTTTTTTCTATTATACGGTGTCCTCCATTTTTAGATTCCAAGTTAATTATATAAAAAAGAAAGCGTGGTCTATGGAAAAAAATTCGATTCGTTGGGAAATATTATTGAAAGGCGCCCGCGGAACATTGTCTCCTGAAGAAGAAATCATTTTTCAAAAGTGGTTGGCCCGGGATATACGACATAAAGCCTATTACGAGAAAATGTGCCGGGTTTGGTCGTCGGACAATACAACTTACGATTTGCATACCGATGTGGCTGAAATGATAGTCCGTTTTGACGATTATGTCCGGAATAAGCGGAAAGTAAGGCGCCGGAAGATACTGAGGAATGTATACCGTTCGGTAGCCTGCCTGTTGATTCTGCTGACTGTAGGTGGAGGGATCATGTTGTTGAAGAGAGACAAACGGGAAATGGAAACTGCAAACCGGATTGCCGGATCTATCTTGCCGGGCCAGGGGAAAGCCATTATTCTTCTACCGAACGGCGAAAAAGTAGATATCGCTTCGTTAAGCGATTCTTTATCCTACCGGACAGCAGGCTTTACGGTCGAAAAAGATTCCGGAATAATCAGATATATGAAACAACAGCAAGCCCGGACAGATTATCACACGATCGTTATACCGATAGGAGGAGAATATCAGGTGAAGCTGAGCGACGGGACGATGGTATGGTTAAATTCAGATTCGCGGTTGAAAATTCCGACGGCCTTTGTGGGAAACGAAAGAAGAGTTTTTTTATCGGGAGAAGCTTATTTCGATGTAGTGAAAAATGACCGTAAACCTTTTATCGTCGAAACAGATTTAGGGAATATAAAAGTTTATGGAACAGAGTTTAATGTAAAGCGTTATTCCGCCGACAGACAATTGAAAGCAACTCTGGTGGAAGGCTCCATCGGATTCAGTAACGATCATGTAGCAGAACTGAAACTTCAGCCCGGCTATCAGTTAAGCCTTACCGAAGGGAAAAGTGAACCTACTGTGGAAAAAGTAAAGGTATATAATGAAATAGCCTGGAAAGATCAACGCTTTTGTTTTGAAAACAGAACCCTGGAATCGATAGCCCGGGATATGGAAAGATGGTATAATGTAAAAATCGTTTTCAAAGATCCGGTATTGCAACAGCTGCAATTTTCGGGTTCTTTGAGCCGGTACGGAGAGATTGAGACTTTACTGCATTTTTTTGAAGAAAGTGCAGATATTACATTTGAGATCGATCACCATACAATTACTGTAAAAAGAAAATAAAAAAATAGAGAATGCTTCTGCAGTCGGCAAACTTTAGAGCGCATTCTCTACACATTCATTCATATTAACGAACTAATAACAAATGTATGAAAAAAAAAGCACCTGACAGGTATTTCTTACCTGAATTCTTAAGAAAAATGTTAGCGGCAGTGTACTTGCTGTTCATTGTTTCGTTGTCTTATGCGGCGGCAGATAATGACACCAAACTGATCACATTTGCCGTGAAATCTGAAAATTTAAATGATGTTCTGATTAAATTTAAAGATCAGACCGGTGTCGATATTTTATTTAACAAACAACTTATCGGAAACCGGAAGTGTAATGATTTTGAAGTCGTAAATCAACCTGTTGAGGTGATACTGAGCAAAATCCTGGAAGGTACAGGGTTTGTTTTTTCGAAAGTGGACGGAGTGTATGTCATCAAAAAAAGTACAGAAAAAATCGTTCAACCGGTAGAGCCCCTAGCGATTTCCGGCGTAGTGACCGACACGGATGGAGCACCCTTACCCGGAGTGACCGTTTTGGTAAAAGGGACTTCTTTGGGAAGTGCAACCGATACAGAAGGGAAATTTAAATTATCACTTCCTTCACAAGAAAATGTAGTCCTGGTATTTTCGTTCGTCGGCATGCAAACCAAAGAGGTCCCTTATAAAGGCGAATCCGAAATAAAAGTGACCCTGCAAACCGACGTAACTGAAATGGAACAGGTTGTCGTTACCGGTATTTTTACCCGTAAAACAGAGAGTTATACCGGTGCTGCAACGACCATAAAGAAAGAAGAACTACAGAAAATGGGGAACCAAAATGTTTTACAATCCCTGAAAAGTTTAGACCCGGCTTTTCATATTATAGAAAACAATGATTTCGGTTCGGATCCGAACAAAGCCCCCCAAATTCAGTTGCGTGGACAACAATCCATGCCCGATATAAAAGGGACTTATAATGGTAACCCCAATCAGCCGCTTTTCATTTTGGACGGTTTCGAAACAGATATTACAACAGTTTACGATTTGGATATGAACCGGGTAGAAACGATTGTATTACTGAAAGATGCCGCAGCCAAAGCAATATACGGAGCCAAAGCGGCCAATGGCGTAGTGGTCATCGAAACCCGTCAGCCGAAAGCCGGGAAGATGAGGATATCATACAAAGGAGATCTGAGCCTGACGATTCCCGACCTGACAGGTTATAATCTTTGTGATGCACGTGAAAAATATGAAGTAGATAAGGCACACGGCCGTTATTCAGATCCCTGGTTTTGGGAACAATATCTGAACCAGATCAAATCGGAAATAGAACGTGGCGTGGACACAGATTGGCTGGCCCAACCTTTACATACCGGTATCGGACACCGGCATTCTCTGTATTTGGATGGAGGAGACGAACATTTACGCTATGGCGTAGACTTGCTTTATAATGAAATCAAGGGGGTGATGAAAGGATCAGACCGGCAAACGTTCACGGGAGGAATTACCCTGGCTTACCGTTATAAAGACTTATTGTTCAGAAATCAGTTGAGTACCACTCTTAACCGGGCCAATGATTCTCCCTATGGTTCTTTCGACGAATATGCAAAACTGAATCCCTATTGGACACCTTATGATGAAAACGGGGATTTGAAGCAAATTGCCGGTTCTACCGGAGGAGGAGGCCTGGTTGGGGTAACCTGCGGGAATCCGCTATGGAATGCTTCTATCGGTACTAAAAATTTCAGTAAATATACCAGTATTACCAATAATTTTTATATCGAATGGCAGGCTTTGACCGCATTGAAGTTTATCGGACGTTTGGGGTTATCGAAAACCCTCAATGCAAGGGAAGACTTTTATCCGGCCTCACATACCAGATTCCTGGGATATTCGGAAGATAAATTTTTTGAAAAAGGCACATACAGTAAACTGGAGGGAGAAAGCAGCAATGTCAATATGGATATAACAGCCAATTATTCCTTATTATTAGATAAGCATCAACTTTTTCTGAACCTGAACTACAAGATGGAGCAAAGCCGTTCTGAAGAAGTTACTTTCACCATGGTCGGTTTTCCGAATGACAAGAACGGTTTTATCACTTCGGGTCTCGGATTCAACAAGAGCGATTATCCTCCTGTCGGCAATGAGTCCATCAGTCGTGAAATAGGTGTTTTGTCCGCTTTAAACTATTCGTACGACGATCGTTACCTGGCCGATTTGTCCTGGCGTGCCAGTGCGTCTTCCCGTTTCGGACAAGATAAACGGTGGGGACAGTTCTGGTCGGCAGGTATCGGATGGAATTTTCATAAAGAACATTTTATGGAACAGGCAGAATGGCTGAAACAATTTAAACTACGTGCCTCAACCGGTTATACCGGAGCCCAGAACTTCAATCCATATCAGGCTTTAGCCATGTTCAGTTACAATCAGACCCAAGCCTACGACAACTGGATCGGTTCTCATTTAATGGCCCTGCCCAACGATGACCTGAAATGGCAGAAAACCCAGGATTACAATATCGGATTCGACCTGAATCTCTGGGGACGTCTTATGATTGTATACGATTATTATGTGCAGCAAACCAAAGATCAGTTGCTGGCCTTGACTGTTCCTCCTTCTATGGGATTTACCAGCTATATGGAAAATATCGGAAGTACGGAAAATAAAGGAATGGAACTGAAGTTAAATGCCCATTTGTTGTATGATGTGGAAAACGACCGTTATTTAAGTACTTCTTTCTCTATTGCCAAAAATACGAATAAGTTGAAAAAAATATCGAATGCGTTGAGAAGTTACAACGACGAGGTCGATAACGAAATATTGGATGGAAATACCAACAGACCCCAGACCCGTTTTATCGAAGGTTCGTCTATGAATGCTATCTGGGCTGTCCGTTCTCTGGGTATCGATCCGGCTACAGGAGATGAGATTTTCCTGACAAAGGATGGAGAAACAACGACAGAATGGAAAGCCGAGGATCAGGTGGTTTGTGGCGACGCCATGCCCGAATGTTCGGGTACTTTCGGAATAAATATGGATTACCGGGGAATTTTCCTGAACATGTCTTTTTATTATCAATTCGGCGGTCAGACTTATAACCAGACCCTGGTCGACCGGGTCGAGAATGCCGATGTCGGACTGAATGTCGACAAACGAATTTACAATGCCGTTTGGAAAAAACCGGGTGACCGGGTCGATTTTTCTTATAATCCTCACAGGCTGACTAAACCCAGTTCCCGTTTTGTACAGGATTTGAACGAATTGCGTTTGTCATCTTTAAACGTGGGATATGATTTCCGGCATTGTGCATTCCTGAAAAAGAGCCGGTTGCAACAATTAAAGGCCAGTTTTTATATGGATGATGTGTTCCGGGCTTCTACAGTGAAAACAGAACGCGGGTTGACTTATCCGTTCGCCCGTACTTTCTCGTTCTCTTTACAAGCAACCTTTTAATCGATGAATACAATGATACGAATACAAAAAACAAAAAATATACTCGGCATTTTGTTCTTTTCCCTGTTGAGTGTTTCCTGTCAGGAATGGCTGGATGTCAGTCCGAGTACGGAAGTAAAATATGACGATCTGTTCAGTTATAAGAACGGTTTTAAAGATCAATTGACCGGAGTATATACCGCTTTATGTTCGGAAGAACTTTATGGTGCCCATCTCGGTTTCGGAATGTTGGACGCCTTGGGACAACAATATTACTGGAATCAGGAAGCCGGAACTTATTATTACCTGCATCGTTTTGTTTATGACAATCCGAAAAGCGAAGAAGTGATCAACAGCATCTGGAACAACATGTATAATGCGATCGCCAACGTCAATATTCTGTTACAGGGCATCGAAGACCACCGGGGAATTCTTGCAGCCGATGAAGAAAAAATCTACGAAGGGGAAGCTTATGCATTACGTGCTTTTCTGCATTTCGATCTGCTCCGTCTGTTTGGCAAAAGTTATGTGAGCGGGGCCGGTGAAAAAGCGATTCCTTATGTCAGCAAAATTTCGAAAGAAATAACTCCGTTATCTACGGTTTCTGAAGTCCTTGATTCCGTAATTACGGATTTGGAAAAAGCAGCCTTTCTATTAGAAAACGATCCTGTCAGAACCGGAGAAGCGACGACATCTTTTTTGGGAACCCGGAGTTTTCATTTCAACTATTACGCAGTCCGGGCTCTGATGGCACGTGTTTATTTGTATAAAAACGATAAGGTCAATGCCCTGAAAAATGCTACGGAAGTAATCCTTTCCCACAAATATCCGTGGGTAGAGAAAGGCCAGGTAGCGACAACGACCCGTGATAACCGTGACGGAATCTTTCTGACGGAATGTATCCTCATGCTGAACAATACGAGATTAGAAACGATAACAGAAACATACCTGAAAAAAAGCGAAAACAATACGGTGGGTAATTTACTTGTCACCCAGGCAGAAGTGAGGGACGAAATTTTTGAAAATACTTTGTACGGTGGCAGCGACTGGCGGTATATCTATTATTTCGAACCTATCGACTCTTATTATGTCAATACTAAATTATGGCAAGTCTCTTCCAATTACAATAACCGTCAACCTTTGCTACGTATCAGCGAAATGTATCTGATTGCTGCCGAATGTGCAGGTTCGAAAAAGGAAGCCCTTGAATATTTCAATACCTTACGCCAACACAGGGGTTTTGAGGTTACTGACGATTTGAAAGAAGAAGATACGACCGATGAAAAATTACAAACAGCTATTGGTAAAGAATACCGTAAAGAATTTATAGGAGAAGGGCAATGGTTCTTTTATTGCAAGCGTACCGACCAGGCAACACTACCTAATGTACAGGTACCTTTCAGCAAAGCTTATTATGTGCTTCCGATACCTGACCAGGAATTAGAATATGGAAATAGAAATTAATGAGAAAAGATTATGAAGAAACATTTTATAT
>NZ_LARL01000145.1:0-1630 GCF_000980295.1 Odoribacter sp. N54.MGS-14
GTTTTAACCGTGGTAAACTTTCCCACGGAAAGCGCGACCAATTGGAAGGATGTTTTTGAAGGTCTCAAAGAAAGAGGTGTAGCCGTGGTGGACCTGTTGGTATGTGACGGGTTATCCGGTATTGAAAACACGCTGGCCGATACTTTTCCCCAAGCGGATCTGCAGTTGTGTACCGTTCATCTGAAAAGGAATATCGTGAATAAAGTCAAGCCAAGGGATAAGAAACAGGTTATGGAGGAACTCAAACAAATCTGCTCTCCTGACCAATGGGACATTACCCCGGAAAAGGCATTCGGTGTATTTAAGGAGTTCATACAAAGGTGGCAAAAGAGTTACCCGCCGCTAAAGAGATACCAGCACGACAGGTACAGGTTTTATTTTACATACTTCAAATATGAAAGGGAAATCAGGGGAATGATTTATACCACGAACTGGATCGAAAGACTGAACAGGGATTATAAGAGGGTTATTAACATGAGAGGGGCCATGCCGAATCCACAGGCCGTCATTCTACTGATGGGGACCGTGGCTCAAAACGCGGATATTTATAAATACCCTATTTATAATTTTTTAGAATCAAGATTATTTTATTAAAAATGAATAGATTTGCAAAGATGAAAAAAGAAAGGATTTACACACTTTTTGAAACACTATCTTTAATGTCAAGCACGCCCCTGAATTGAGCCCTGAAGGCCTTGAGCTTGGCGTTAAAAGACTCGGCGGAAGCGTTGGTACTCCTGTTGTTGAAAAAGTTCAATATCCTGGTCGAGTGCGCGAACACGGAAGCGGCAACGGAATTGAAAGAATGAAAGCCAGCCTCGTTGACTTGATTGTACCACAAGGCGAGTTTGAGCCTGGCTCCCGCCACGGACTTGCACGAGGAATAGATTCTTCTCAACCTCTGTACCAGGGCGAACGCCTTTTGGATGTCGGGATACAACTCGAAAAGCACGGAAGCCCTCTTTCTTTGTTTCACGTTCCAGGCCGCCGGGTCTTTAAACAATAACAACCTGGAACGGAACAGTATCTCTTTCCTGGTTTCCCCGTTACGGAATTTTCTCGCCCTGTACTTCCTCCCCTCCAGCCGGGCGTTTTCCATCTCGTTGGTTTCCTCGTTAATCGCCTCCCAGCGGTGCTCGATCCTTAACTCTTGCAAGGCGTCACAGGCAAGCTTCTGCACGTGAAAGCGATCGATAACCTGTTCCGCGTTGGGAAAGCATTCCCGGGCGATAGCGTGCATGGTGCTGGACATGTCAAGAGTAATCTCCAGCACCCGGTGGCGGGCTTGACGGGGGAGCTTCCTCAAGATACTGGATACCTCCACGGCCTTTACACCCTCGATGATGGCAACGAGGGTTCCCTTGCCGCCGTGACCGTCCTTGTTGGTAACGATCGTGTATAACTCGCCACGAGAAAGGGAGCTCTCGTCGATACTCAAGCGAGGGCCCAGGTTCCCCGGGAAGAGCAACCACTTGTCAGCGTGGGAGCGTGGTTCCCACGACGAGTAATCGCTTAAATGTTTCTTGTATTGCTGTACCAGTAAGTCCCCGTTGACGTGATAGAACTTCTCCAGGCTCTTGCCGCTGATCGGGTAATTATCCAAGTATACCTTTTAAAAAAGACGCGAACT
>NZ_LARL01000038.1:0-29519 GCF_000980295.1 Odoribacter sp. N54.MGS-14
CCTTATTACTGAAAATATCATACAGCATTATTTGGTTTCTTACCCTTATACCCGGGATTTCGAGGAAGGTCTGGCACGACTGAAGAAGATGTGTACCTTTTTGCCCGAAAAGGGAGAAGAGTTTATCCATCAGTTCCAAAGTAAAAGATATTGTATCGAAGGGGCTGACCTTCCGGCTGTAACATTAGAAGATCCGGACGGGAAACAATATAAACTATCCGATTTCAAAGGCAAACCTCTTTATATCGACCTATGGGCTTCGTGGTGTGTTCCCTGCTGTAAGGAAATACCCCATCTGCAAAAACTGGAACGACAGGTAGCCAATAAGCAACTGGAATTTATCAGTATATCCATCGATGAGAATAAAAAAGACTGGAAAGCAAGAATGCAGCAGCTTCATATGGAAGGTCGGCAATATATTGTTGTCGGAAACGAATTAGCCAATATGCTGAACATCTCAAGTATTCCTCACTTTCTAATTTATAACAAAGCAGGCAAACTCATACAATACGAAGCTCCCCGTCCTTCAGCCGGCAAACCGTTACAAGAAATGCTGGAAAAACTGAAGTAGGTCAGCCAATAAACAGTTCGATCACGGGCACCAAAATAGCCGTCATGATTCCCATTACACCGATAGCTAACCCGCTGATCGCTCCTTCTACCGCTCCCAACTCCATGGCCTTGGCAGTTCCCAGGCCATGGGCGGCGGAACCCAAAGCCAAACCACGGGCAATCCGGCTCTTGATCCCTAAACGCTCCAGGATAAACGGACCGACCAAGCCACCGAAAATACCGACGACAATCACCACCACAGCCGCAATGGCCGGTATCCCTCCCGAACGCTCGGCGATACTCATCGCAATCGGAGTAGTCACAGATTTCGGCTCCAAAGAAGCGACCAAAGCATGATCGGCACCGAAATACCGGGCGATAAAAATCACACTCAACACCCCGGTTATACAACCGACAAATACCGAAGTGATGATAGAAACGGCATTTTCTTTCAATTGGGCCATCTGTTCATAGAGTAAATACCCTAATACGACGACTGTCGGTCCAAGCATAAAACTGATCATCCGACTTCCTTTTTCAAACGACTCGTAAGAAATCCCCAGGAAGTGAGTGATCAATGCCAAAACGGGTATAGATACCAACAATGGATTCAGGATACTCAGTCTTGTCTTTCTGAACAACCATACAGCAGCAAGATACACCCCGATCACCAAGGTTAATATGAATATTTCGGAATTTAATAAAACAGTCATAAGCCAAACAGCATTTACATTTCTAAATCAACGGTCTTCCGCTCCTTTCCGGTGTTTCTCAAACCATTGTTGTATCGAAGCCACGACGACGATCACCATCACCGTACTGACGGCACAAGCCACCAATACCGCCTGCCAATACTGAGATAATATATCTAAGGCATTCACAATCCCGACCCCGGCAGGAACAAAAAACAAAGCCATGTTATCACAAAGGAACCGGGCAACAGGCTTGATACGCTCAGGCTTGACCCACTTCAAGCATAAAGCGGTAAACAACAACATCATCCCGATCACACTCCCGGGAATAAAACCGTTCACCAGCCACCCCACCAACTCACCGAGCGCAAAAAAGAAAAGTACGATAAAAATACCTGGTAACATAGTTAAAGTAAAAGGTAAAAGGCTAAAAAGCTAAAGGCTAAAAGCAATGAGCGGATTAGCTTCGAAAACCGATACAAAAATATAATATTCAGCCCAAAGTTATGCTCCATCCGATTATTTTTGCCCCAGCAATCTACGAAAACGTTCGTTCTCACTTTCTTTCACCCTCCAGCCTCCAGCCTTTAGCTTTTAGCTTTCAGCCTTTAGCTTTTAGCTTTCAGCCTCTAGCTTATTGCTTTCAGCTTTTTAGCCTCTAGCTTTTCATCCCGATCCCTGCCCCGAACCTCCCCGCTCTCTCCCCTTCTCTCCGATAGGAGAAGAAAAGGTCCGGATGACAGACCGAGCACATACCGGCCACTTCTATATTTTCATTTTTCACCCCACATGCCAACAATTCTTTACGATTAGCTTCCCACAAATCCACCTGGTATTTTCCCGGTTGCTTTCCCAGACCAACGATCGCCTGATTACCGGGAAATAACTGTTGAAACACCCGGGCCACTTCCTCTCCGACTTCGAAACAACATTTCCCGATCGAGGGGCCAATAGCCGCCACTACCCGTTGGAGATCACATCCGAAATGCTCCTGCATCACCCGCACGGTTACTCCGACTATTTCAGCCGCTGTTCCTCTCCATCCGGCATGCACTGCGGCAACCACCCTTTTCTCCGGTTCGAACAGGAGTACGGGAACACAATCGGCAGACAACACCATCAGACATATCCCCGGCTGATTCGTCACCAAGGCATCGGTTGCCGGAATGCGGCTTTCCCTATCCAAAGCCCCTCTCCCGGCTTCCTCAACCGTAACGATCCGCACTGTCGCCGAATGTACCTGCCGGGCAGTAATCAGCCGCTCTACCTCAAATCCTGCAGCTTTCGCCAGGCTCCTGCGATTATACTGTATGATCTCAGGATTTTCCCGATCGGAAAATCCGATATTTTTAACTCCCGAAGAGACAAAATGCATCAATTCCGGATAAGCGGATAAATTCCGGAACCGATAAAAAGGGAAATCCCCGCTAAGCAGTTTCTCCATATCCATTCATTTTAGATCGACAAAATTAGCCCAAGTTCGGATAATCCCCAAAGTTTAAGCTTCAAACCGTTATAAAAGTAAACTTTCAGCCGATTCCAACGTATGTTTAAGAAAAAAATATGTTACAGGACTATTTGACATTAAGGCAAGCATACCTCACCCGACCCGACACCCGGACTCAGATACATCAAAATTATGTCCGGAATTTGTTTTTATACGAAACTTTCCGGTTGGGCGGACACAACCTTCCACCGACAATATTCGAGAACATCGTCAGTACCGGTAAACCTCAATCGACAGAGACAACCCGTCAAGCCTACGATCTTTGGCAAGCCTGGCAATATTGTGAAAAACAAGCAGCCCTTCGCCAGCCTTTAGACCTTTCGTTTGTCAGAACGGTTTCTGCCCGTATCATGAAGCATACCGGTGGCGAAACGACTACTTCTGTGGGACGTTACGATACTTCGTTAGGAGATTTCCGCCTCGGCGAGGATTATGACGAAGTATACCCTTTGGCTGATTTCCGTAAAATCCCCCTCCTGCTCGACAATCTGTGCCGGACTACCGATGTACAACTAACCGAAGCCGGTGTAAGCGAGAACATTAAAATTGTGGCCAACTTCATGTACGATTTTATGCATATCAAGCCATTCGGTTATTGCAATCTGGAAACCGGTATCCTGCTCATCAACTTTTTGGAACTGAAAGAAGAGCATCCCCTGCTCATCCTGTTTGCCGACGACCGGGCAGAATTACTCAATGCCCTGAAACGGGGGAAAATCAGTGAGACACCGGAAACCCTCGAAGCATTTATCCTGCATGAACAGATTAAATTCTTCAATAGGGAAATTTAAAAGTAACTCATTCAAAACCAGCATCGAAAAAAAGTTTTCATTTTTCTTTGTAATTAATAATAGATGAGCTATCTTTGCCGTCCGATAATGGAAAGAATAATTATAAAATTTTACATACAATGAAAAAGGGCATACATCCTGAAAATTACAGACTGGTAGTATTTAAAGATATGTCTAATGGCACGACTACCATTACTAAATCAACTGCAGCAACAAAAGAAACCATCGAGATCGATGGTGTAGAATATCCGTTGGTAAAAATGGAAATCTCCAACACTTCACACCCGTTCTATACCGGTAAAGTGAAATTGGTGGATACTGCCGGTCGTGTAGATAAATTCATGAACCGTTACAAGGATCACATGGAAAAAAGAAAAAAATAATCGTTTCTCTCTAAATGAAATAAAAAAAGCGAAAAGAAGACTTTTCGCTTTTTTTATTTCCTTCCCTCTATTCCCTAAGCAAAATCAGCATTCGGAACAAAATGCTCCCTACTCAATTGTGGCACAGGATTTGTGCTATAGGTAATGAATTCTATTTTTACACAAAACATTGACAAAATGTCAGTTGTTACTCGTATAAAAATTTATAACCATAAAACAAGAGAGGACGAATAAATGGATAAAATAAATCTGAAAGCAGTGTTATTACAGAACATGGGAGAAGATTCGGCAGATTTCCTACCCATCATGGGGGACGAGAAAGAACTGCTGAATGATAATATGCAGATTCCTGACACACTGCCAATTTTACCGCTACGGAATACGGTATTATTTCCGGGCGTAATCATTCCGATCAACATCGGACGGGATAAATCTTTAAAGTTGATCAAAGATTCCTACCGGCAGAGTGCCCTGATCGGAGTAGTTGCACAAAAAGATACCAATACTGAAAATCCGGATATAAACGATCTTTACCAGATCGGAACAGTAGCTTCTATCCTGAAAATACTGGAAATGCCGGACGGAACCACCACAGCCATCATTCAAGGCAAGAGAAGGTTTTTATTGGAAGATATCCTTTACGACGATCCTTACCATGTTGGGAAGATCAGTTTGAAAAAAGAAGAAGGGGTACCTGAAAACGATCCGGAATACAATGCGATAGCAGAATCGTTGAAAGATATGGCTTCCAAGATCGTCAAATATTCCAGCCATATCCCTAATGAAGCAGGTTTTGCGCTAAAAAATATCGAGAGTATGCTTTTTCTGATCAATTTCATCTCTTCGAATACAGATGTAGACTATCAGAATAAACAAGAGTTACTGGAAATCGACAACCTGAAACAACGGGCGATCAAACTACTGGAAATCCTGAGTAAGCAGGTGAGTTTACTGGAATTGAAAAACGATATTCAGAAGAAAGTAAAAATGGATATCGACAAACAACAGCGCGAATATTTCCTGCATCAACAGATGAAGACCATACAGGACGAACTGGGAGGTAATCCGACCGACGAGGAAATCAAAGAACTGGAGGAACTGGCCGAGACGAAAGAATGGAACGGGAATGTCCGGGAAATTTTCAACAAAGAGCTGAACAAGCTGAAACGGTTGAATCCTTCTTCCCCCGATTACTCGGTACAATCCAATTATTTGAGGGAAATGCTGGACCTGCCCTGGAATCACCTCTCGGAGGACAACCTGGATCTGGAACATGCACGCCAGGTACTGGATGCCGATCATTTCGGACTGGAGAAAGTAAAAGAAAGAATTTTAGAATACTTAGCGGTTTTAAAGTTAAAAGCCGATATGAAATCGCCGATTGTGTGCCTCTACGGCCCTCCGGGAGTAGGTAAAACCTCCCTGGGAAAATCTGTAGCCCGGGCCTTGAACCGCGAATTTGTACGGATGTCTTTAGGTGGATTGCACGATGAATCGGAAATCCGGGGACACCGGAAGACCTATATCGGAGCTATGCCGGGACGAATCCTTCAGAGTATCAAAAAAGCAGGAACTTCTAATCCTGTTTTCATTCTGGATGAGATCGATAAAGTGGGTAACGATTTCCGGGGGGATCCTCAATCTGCCCTGTTGGAAGTGCTCGACCCGGAACAAAACGGCAGTTTTCACGATAATTTTCTGGACATCGACTATGATCTGTCGAAAGTGATGTTCATCGCCACAGCCAATGACCTCAGCACGATTGCAGGTCCTTTGCGCGACCGGATGGAAATCATCGAAGTGACGGGTTACCTCATGGAGGAAAAACGGGAAATCGCTAAGCGGCACCTGATTCCGAAGCAATTGGAAAACCACGGAATTACGGCCGGGCATGTAACGATCCCAGACGAGATCATCGACCTGATCATCGAGAAATATACCCGCGAATCGGGCGTTCGTAGTCTGGACATGACCATAGCTAAAATTATGCGCCATGTGGCCCGGAAGGTCGCTATGAATAAAAAATTCACGATTACGCTCGACGAAAATAAGGTGAAAGAATATCTGGGAAGCCCGATTTTCTCCCGGGAGGAATATCAAGGGAACGAACTACCCGGTGTCGTGACCGGATTAGCCTGGACAGCCGTAGGAGGAGAAATTCTCTATATAGAATCGAGCTACAGCAAAGGCAAAGGGCATCTTAGCCTGACCGGTAACCTGGGAGAAGTAATGAAAGAATCCGCTACTTTAGCACTCGAATACATCAAATCGCATGCAAAAGAAATCGGGATCGACGAAAAGATGTTCGAAGAAAACGACATCCACGTCCATGTTCCGGCTGGAGCTGTTCCCAAAGACGGACCTTCGGCAGGGATCACCATGGTTACTGCACTAGTATCCGCCCTCACCGGCCGGAAAGTGAAAAAAGCCATCGCCATGACCGGAGAAATCACTCTCCGTGGCAAAGTATTACCGGTAGGGGGAATCCGCGAAAAAATCCTGGCCGCCAAACGAGCCGAAATAAAAGAGATCATCCTTTGCTGTGAAAACAAAAAAGATATCGACGATATCAAAAAAGAATACCTGAAAGGGCTGAAATTCCACTATGTGGATCATATCAAAGAAGTGCTGGAAACAGCGCTTCTAAAAGCATAAAGGAATCTCCTGTGAGACCTATGGTTTTTAGTTACAACGGCGATAGCAGTCCGACTTGACTTCTGAACCGTTGTAACTATTTAAAAGTATGTTTACAACATATAAATATATATAACTACCTAAAAAAAAACTCATGGAAAATCAAGAACTGCAAACCACCCGGAATCAATCGATCGTTACAATCGGTGATTGGATCATTACGATGATCCTGATGTGTATTCCTTTTGTGAATTTTATTATGTTATTAGTCTGGGCTTTCAGTGCCGGTACTCCTGTCAGTAAAGCCAATTGGGCAAAAGCTACTCTTATCTTTATGCTGATCGGATTTGTATTGGTGATCCTGTTTTGGGGAGCCATCGGCGGACTACTCTTAAGCAATATGTAGACACACTTAAATTCAAATAATGATATTAAGATCTCCGGTTTTAATATCATTATTTGAACCGATATCCTACAACTACCGTATTTCCTTCCTCCCCCTGCTCCCGGTAGATTTTCATGAGATCGGGATGAGCCCGTCGGTAGGCCTCCCATTGTTCCTCATTCAAGGAGGCTTTCAAGCGGTCCAGCATCATACAGTAATCAGAAGAGGGAAAATAAAAATACATATAATCGTCGCACTGACGCATGCCCGGGTTCCAGTTATGGTATAATCGCAACACTGCATTCGGTTTATATCTGAAATTTCCCACCGACAACAAATCATCGTCCACTAAATCATAATTACAGGTTACTTTTTTCAACTTATCATAAACCAATAAATAATATTTTTGATTCACTAAAACTACAATCAAAACATATTTATTATTTTCCGACATCTCAATTACAGTCAAACAATTATCTGAATACCCAGCCTTTCCGCATAGACGAAAGTTTTTAAAAGAACCTTTATCTAAATAATAATGTAAGGTAACCGTATCTTCCGAAACCTGATAAATACTATTGTCGATATCAGAATAATAACAAAAGGTATCATTCACTACATACGACTTATTCCTTACAGCATATTTCCCTACTTTCTGACCTGGGAAATAAGAAATTTTTAACTGTCCGCTCTTCCAGTTTACCAGATTCACCAAACATTCCTCAGACCGATATGTCGATCCACAAATAGGTGTGTTTAGATATACTGCACAACTATCATTCAGCATCCACGTAAAATACCCCACTCCATATTCATAAGAAGGATGCTCGGATCTCTTCTGCCAAAGCAACGTTCCGTCCAAAGCATAGCAATGAAAACCCAACACATCCCCGGCTAATACATTCGAATCAGGGGTCAATACAATTTCATGCGGCAAATAAAGATATTCATCCGGTCCACGGCCAAACCGGCCAAGAGTGTGCTGAAACTCACCGGCAGAATCGAATACGCTCAAGGTTACCACATCAGTCATGCCCTCGGTCACTATGGAAGTCGCAACAATCCGATCCCCCATTTTTACAAAGTCTCCGATTCTATTACATACGATCCCTTTAAAAGTCAGCACTTCATATCCATCGAAAAGCTCGGAGATCTTCAATGTCCGGGCTTCATCAGGCTTAAAACGAATAACCGGTACCGACTCTTCCTGCATACTCCCGGAAGAACATGCCACCAAACAAAGCCCTATAAGAAAAACAATCGAAAAACGATACAACATAGGATTATTCTGCTATGAATTGACACTGAGGCCCCCAAAAACCTTGGAAACAAACGCAATAACCATATACTGTCGTTGCATTTTCACCGGTTTTTTCAAAATATCCGGAGACACAATACTCTTTTTCAGGTACATTTTTATCCCAAGCCCATATTTTTTGTTCGGCCCAGGCCGTCAAAACAAAAAACAAGGCTATTCCTATCAAAACGAATGATTTTTTCAATGCTGTTTTCATAATACAAAGGGTTTAGATTAATAATTGCAATATATTAATTTATATTAATAAAAACAACTATTTCTAAATAATTTATCAATAATGCCCGAAAATAAAAATTTTCCAGTGATTAAAGTCCGATAATAAAAACCACTCCGAAGCTGATATCCAACCAATTATAGCGCCACCGGCTATCGGTCACCCGTTTGTTGGAAACTTTATCCCTCATATACACTTCTTTATATTCCAGGCTCATCAAGCTAATATCCAAAGCCAGATACTCTTTGAGCCGCGCCCATAAGCCCGGTTTCAAGGTAGACACCCATAATTCGTGTTTTCCATCGTGTCCTTTTTTCAGAAAGCTTTTTCCCCAGCCATATCCACTGGTTCCCTGCAGGTATAACCGGACTCCCCCACGAGGAGCATACAGCCGGAAAAATCCACCTGTCTCCAGTGTATACTGGTGTCCCTCGTCATCCATCATATATTCGTAAGCCAGATCGGCTCCCAAAGCGATATTATTCGTCACAAAATAACCTGGCGAAACAATGCCTTTGATGGTATATCCCAGATTGACAATCTTCCCGTCATAGGTCACTAATTTCCCGCCTCCGGTGTAATTCAACCGGGCTCCGATCGTCATTTCGCCTCCATATTGTGCTTTGAGGGTCATACCCAAGCATAAAAATAAACCGAAGAACAGTATTTTCTTCATGATCTGTTT
Organism: Odoribacter sp. N54.MGS-14; assembly: GCF_000980295.1. Taxonomy (NCBI): domain Bacteria; kingdom Pseudomonadati; phylum Bacteroidota; class Bacteroidia; order Bacteroidales; family Odoribacteraceae; genus Odoribacter; species Odoribacter sp. N54.MGS-14. The sequence goes on from NZ_LARL01000038.1 coordinate 9,162, forward strand.
TATTTACCTGCACAAGCTATTCATTCAAGCTCTGCGTCAACTTCTTCACCAGCTTATACTTATTAAAAAATTCCTTCAACACAACCCGCAGAACCGTATAGGACGGAATCGCCAGAATCATTCCCAAAATACCGGCCATACTACCGGCCATCAAAATCACCAAAAATATTTCCAAAGGATGGGCGTGTACACTACTCCCATAAATAAAAGGCTGAAAAACAACATTATCGATCAATTGAGTCAACAACATCGCTATAGTCATATAGATCAACAGCGGCAGCATCTGATCGTAAAAATCCAGCCCCAAATTCAACACGACTCCCACAGCCAATCCGAAAAATACCCCGATCATAGGCCCGATATACGGTATCACATTCAAAACTCCGGTCACCAAACCGATGACAACCGCATTACTAAAGCCCAAACCGACAATCGTCAGTCCGATCGTATTCAAAGCCATAACCCCCAAAACTTCGAGCAATAATCCGACAAAATAACGGACCAGTAATTTTTGTATGGAATCCAAAGCATTCCGGGCCTGTTCTTCGAAGCGGGAAGGAAGCACCGCCATCACCATCCCTGAAAACAAGCGGCTATCCTTCAGAAAGAAAAATAAAATAAACGTAATGGAAAAGAGAGCGACAAAAATATCCGTCATCGTTCCGGCTACCGTCCCGAACCAGGTTTTCAGCTGACCGACATTAAACACTTTACTCAATAAATCCGTCACATAAGCATCCACATCCTGATCCTCATCCATCAAACCGTAATGCTTCATAAAATGTCCGGCATCCTCGATCGGGCTTTCCAATTCGGAAACGATATTAGACACACTTACATTGCCCAACGACTGAAATTCACGGATAGCGAGCGGGATAATGGTACTAAAAAAAAGAATAAATAATCCCCAAAGGCAAATCACCGTGATTCCGGCTTTCAAACCATCAGGCAAACGATAGCCCCGGATCTTCACCCGGCCTAATAAATCGATAATCGGCCTGCCGATAAAAGAAATGACAGCTGCCACTAAAATATAAACGATGACAGAAAAAAAATACCAGGAAAAGAAAATTGCCCCAGCTAATGCGACAATTCCTAACACATATTTGGTGACTGAATTCATTCCGCTCCCTTTTTTCAATTGCTTTTCTCCTCTCTTAATTTTCCAAAAATAAATAAAAACCTTTGATTATTTTCTTAAATACCTCAATTTTTAAAAAGATCGATCAAAACCGGAAATGAAGGGGTTTATCCTGTCTGTATTCCATATACGGTAATAAAAGTAAAAAGTAAACGCATATAAACGGCAGTCCTCCAAGGTGACTGACAGGAACCGGAAGTTCCGCCAGAAAGATATCTCCACGGATCCACCAACTTTAAACACCCAAAAACTCCTTGAACACGATAAACTTTATAAGCCTCTGCCCCCTCTAAACCGATTTTTTTTAAAGATTCAGAAAAAGAGCGAAGAAGATCAGGTTATTTTTAAAAACCTTTATATCTTTAATACGTTAATTTTAGATCGAAACAAACCGTTTAAAAACATGTTCATACGCCTTTGGCATATCTATTATGATGGTTTCAGCCATTTACCCAAATGGGGAAAAATATTGATCGCAATAGTTGTGGCCAAACTATTGGTCCTGTTTGTGGTATTTAAATTCCTGCTCATGCCGAATTATCTCAATACGACCTATACGACGGAACAGGAAAAAAGTAATCATGTACTCAACGAATTAATTACCAAACCTTAGCTTATGATATCAGAATTAACCACTACAACTTTGGTCGAATGGTCACGCTGGCAATTTGCGATGACCGCCATTTACCATTACATGTTCGTACCTCTCACTCTGGGGTTATCCTTTCTACTGGCTATTATGGAAACCATGTGGGTCAGGACCGGTAAGGCCGAGTGGTTGAATGCCACCAAATTCTGGATGAAGCTTTTTGCAATCAACTTCGCCATCGGTATAGCTACGGGACTGATATTGGAATTCCAATTCGGTTCCAACTGGTCGAATTATTCCTGGTTTGTCGGGGATATTTTCGGAGCTCCTCTGGCCATCGAAGGTTTGTTCGCTTTCTTTCTCGAAGCCACTTTCTTCGCCGTCATGTTCTTCGGCTGGAACAGGGTAAGCCGTCGTTTTCATCTGGTTTCCACCTGGATGGTATTCATCGGTTCCAACATTTCCGCTTTGTGGATCCTGGTAGCGAATGCGTGGATGCAAAACCCGGTAGGCATGGAATTCAACCCGATGACAGCCCGCAACGAAATGTCGGATTTCTGGGCGGTACTACTCTCACCGACAGCCATGAGTAAATTCTTCCATACCGTCACCTCGGCTTATACGCTTTCGGCTTGTTTTGTCGTTGGAGTAAGCGCCTGGTTTATTCTGAAAAAAAGACATTTCGAATTTGCCCGGAAGAGTATCCTGCTGGCCTCCGTTTTCGGCTTCCTGAGTATCATCGCTACGATCTTCACGGGCGACATCAGTGCCCAGGATGTTACCCGTACCCAACCGATGAAACTAGCTGCTATGGAGGGACTCAACGAAGGAGGGAAAGGAGCCCCGTTTACCTTGATCGGCTTGACTTGCACCGATCCTCAATTACCGTCCGAACGTATGAAAACGGTAAAATACGGTATTACCATTCCTAAACTTTTATCCTTCCTGGGGTATCATGACTTCGATGCCTATGTGCCCGGTATCCAAAATATCATGGACGGCTACACCTCCGAAGACGGAAAAGTATATCCTTCTATAGAGCAACGCATGGCCAACGGCCGTCTGGCGATAGATGCACTGAAAACGTACAAACAAGCTGTTAAAGACAAAAACGATGCGCTGGCTAGCCAATCTTTACAGACACTACGGGCCAACTTCCGGGATTTCGGTTACGGCTATCTCAGTTCGCCTTACGACACGATCCCTCCTGTTCCTCTGGTATTCTATAGTTTCCGGCTGATGGTAGGTCTGGGCATGCTATTCGTTTTGTTGTTTATCTGCTCCTGGTGGTATGCCAAGAAAAGAAAATTCGAAAAATTCAAGTTCATCCCCTATCTGGCTATCGCGTGTGTTCCGTTGGCATATATCGCTTCGCAATGCGGATGGATCGTAGCTGAAGTAGGACGTCAACCTTGGGTGGTACAAAACCTGATGCCCACGAATGTGGCCATCACCCGCATCGCTTCGGGTTGGGTTGTCACCACCTTCTGGATGTTCGCCATTTTGTTCACCTTATTATTGATTGCCGAGATCGGAATCATGTTCACCCAGATCAGGAAAGGGGTAAAAGAGTAAAAAATGAAAAATGAGGAAACCATAACGGCCTGAAAAGTTATAGTCCTCACAAACGATAAATAATAATGGATTATGGATTTAAATATATTACAACATTACTGGTGGATCTTGATCTGTATATTAGGAGGTTTACTGGTATTCTTATTGTTTGTACAAGGAGGACAAAGTCTTCTTTATACCATAGGAAAAAATAAAGACGAACGGGATTTGATCGTCAATACCCTGGGACATAAATGGGAATATACGTTTACCACATTAGTGGTATTCGGCGGAGCTTTCTTCGCCAGTTTTCCCCTATTCTACTCAACCAGTTTCGGAGGAGCCTATGTCGTTTGGATGCTGATCCTCTTTTGTTTTGTCTTGCAAGCGGTATCTTATGAATACCGGAATAAAAAAAACAATTTTCTGGGCAGTCGGACTTACGAAGTATTCCTGATGATCAACGGATTCGCTGCGCCTCTTTTGTTGGGAGCCGCTGTAGCTACTTTCTTTACAGGTTCCCCTTTCCGTCTGGGTGTAATGCATGATGTCGAATGGATGACACCCTGGCGCGGTCTGGATGCCTTGTTCGTCATCACCAACTATTTCCTGGCTCTAGCCGTTTTCTTCCTGGCACGGACATTAGCAGCCCTTTATTTTATTCTTACTATCGATGATCCGAACATCCGCATACGCAGCCACCGGCAAGTGAAATTCAATGCCGTACCGTTCGTTCTCTTTTTCCTGTTGTTTATCGGTTTTATTTTTGCCGGTGAAGGGTATGCAATCACCCCGGAAGGAAACATTGCATTAGTACCCTATAAATATTTTTATAACCTGATAGAAATGCCGCTGAATGCCTTGATATTCATTATCGGAGTAGCAGGAGTACTCTACGGCATCATCCGAAACTGGATATTTCCCCGATGGACGAAAGGAATCTGGTTTGCAGGAGCCGGAACGATATTGACCGTTATCGCTCTGCTGATTCTGGCAGGTTTCAACCAAACCGCCTTTTATCCCTCATATGTCGATCCTGATTCCTCACTGACTATTTACAACGCTTCTTCGTCCTTATATACCCTGAAAGCGATGTCCTACGTATCTATTATCATACCTGTAGTAATCGCCTATATCTGGTATGCCTGGCGGACGATGACCCGGAAAGCCATCGACAAGCAGGAATTAGAAGAAAGTGAAAATAAATATTAATCCACCGATCCCTCCCAGGGAGGGATCGGCATTATGCCGCACAGGCAATGCAAAAACTTTTAAACCATATCCGGTGCCACGATCCTCGTTCCCCTAACTAACCGGATAATTCAGTACCGATGATACCATCAAAGAACGGGAAATGAAAAGTCTGAAAACCGATCTCACCCTTTTCTGATTTTCACTCAAAGCCTTATCTTTGCGCAACTGAAAAATTCATACGTTCATGAACAGAATTAAAGGTATCCTATATGCTATCGTCTCCTCTTCGACTTTCGGACTGGCCCCTTTTTTACGCTGACCCTACTAAGCTTCGGCTATTCATCTTTTGAAGTATTGACCTACCGTTGGGGGATCGCTTCCCTTTGCCTGATCGGATTCGGTCTATTGGCCGGGTGTAATTTCCGGTTAAGTAAAAAGGATTTCGGGGTCGTCTTTTTGTTAAGCCTGTTTCGGGCAACGACCTCATTCAGCCTGGTGATCGCCTATCAGAATATTGCCAGCGGTGTAGCTTCGACAATTCATTTTATGTATCCTTTAGCTGTAGCGCTGGCCATGATTTTTTTCTACCATGAGAAAAAATCCGGCTGGGTCATTTCGGCAGTACTCCTATCCATTCTCGGAGCAATCCTCTTATCTTCAGGCAATATAGCAGGTTATAACGCCAACGTGACGGTAGGTATTATTTGCGCCTGCATCTCTATTTTCTCTTACGGAGGTTATATCATCGGAGTCCGGAAAACACGGGCTGTAGCGATCAACTCCACCGTACTCACTTGTTATGTCATGGGATTAGGGGCATTGTTTTTCATTATCGGCGGGTGCCTTACAGAAGGCATCCGGTTAGAAACCCAAGGAAAGGTATGGCTTTATATTCTAGGCCTGGCTTTACCGGCAACCGCTATTTCCAATATGGCCTTAGTCAAAGCAATCAAGCATATCGGTCCCACATTAACTTCGATCTTCGGAGCGATGGAACCGTTGACCGCTGTTTTTATCGGTATAGTTGTTTTCCATGAAACCTCCACGATAAGCGGTATTTTAGGCATGCTACTCATTATTATAGCAGTCTTCATCGTCGTCGTCAAAGAAAACCGGAAGTAAAAGGAAAATAACCTTAGGTATCCGGAATAAAATCGCAGATTTATACCTGTAATATGTATATCACTGCCTAAATTCGAATCAAGGCTTAAGGATTCTTTTAACAGAACTTTCAGTTTGCCCGACAGTCGGGCAAACTGAAAGTTCCTAAACAACAAAATCCTATTTTTGAGTTCAGTATTTCCGAATCGGCGTAATCACCACCTGGAAAGTATAGTCCTGATAAGGCAACAGATAAGGTTGTAACGGCCAGGCACCCCAGCTATTGATACATCCCAATCCCATTTGTTTCAGGTCAAAAGACAAGGTGGTCAATCCACGTGGTTTCAATTCTCCGGAATGCCGCTGATCTTTGTCCCAACCATCATCCAGGTCTTCCGGCAAATAATTCAAAGCAGAGGCTGAGAAAGGAACATCCGAACGAATAGCCAAACCACGCCCATCGATATCGGTCAGTTTCCACCAACGGATATCCGATTTCGTACCGGATTCCTGCGGACGGATATAAGGATAATACTGATCTTTCACCAACTGACGGTAACGGCCCAGACGCTGACTCTCATTCCGGTCGTCATAATTCTCAACAGGTCCCCGGCCATAATAATCGATCCGGTCGAATCTGCCCGGCATCACCAGTTGCATACCGAAACGGAACAGGTGGGGCATATCTTTCTTCTCCTTGTCGACAGCAAGCTGTTCACTGATCCGAATCTCCCCGTTTCCACCGATAAGATAAGTCATGGTCAATACAGCTGCCAATCGGGGTAATTCATAAGTTGTCACCACCTGAACCCGATTGCCTTGTTCCTCTGCCTCAAAGCTCTTCAATTTCAATCCGGGATTCTTCCAATCCACAAAGCGGCGGTGAAGATTCGCCCCGAAATCATTATCTGTCGGAGCCCGCCAGAAATTGGGCCGTAAAGCATATCCATATTCGATCATCTCATACCCATTCAGACTGATCCCCTCTATCCAGCCGGACCATTTTCCAAAAGTTACCTGTACTTCTCCGGCACTCACGACAGCATGTACCAAATCTTCATACAGAGAAGCCTTTTGCCCGGTTTCGGCCAATTCAACCTGAAACAAAGGATAAGGGGTAATCTCCAATTGTTCTTCCGCAACCGCATAACCTGCCGGAAGTAATTGCCGGGCTTGTTTCAGGCGATAGGTCACATTCAGCAGAATTTCACCTTCAGCAGGAAGATCCGTTTCTTTATACCCCAATACGACCGGTTGTGTTTGTTGCGGGGCGATCTGCAAATCCATCACAACACCCTGTCTCACCGGCTCTCCATTCTGTAACAATTGCCACTCCAGGTAATAATCCGAAAGATCGGTAAAGAAATTCTCATTATACACATTTACGATTCCTTTCCTAAGAGCTGCCGGCGTAGTCCATATCGACTGATACATCTTCCGCACTTCATACATATGGGGATTCGGCACCCGGTCCGGACTGATCAAACCGTTGCAGTTAAAATTCTTATCCGAAGCATCGTAGCGGTTGTAATCTCCCCCGTAAGCATAAATCATTGCGCCGTCTGCCGTATACTTCCGAAGTCCCTGATCTACAAAATCCCAGATAAAACCGCCCTGCAAATTCGGGTATTTCCGGATCAAATCCCAATATTCTTTAAAACCGCCCAAAGAATTTCCCATGGCATGCGCATATTCACACTGAATCAGTGGTCGTGAATCCCCACTCTTAGCGAAATTTTCCATCCAATTCAGGTCGGCATACATCGGGCAAACAATATCCGTATGGGCTCTGCGTCCTGCCTGTTCATATTGTACAGGACGGCTGCCATCTCTCTGTTTGATCCAGTCGTAACAAGCCACAAAGTTCGGTCCGTCACCGGCTTCATTTCCCAACGACCAGAAAATAATCGAAGGATGATTTTTAAAAGTCTCCACCATCCGCTGATTTCTTTCGAGGTGAGCCTTGGCATAAGCCGGTTCCTTGGCCAGTGTCCGTTCGCCATACCCCATTCCATGAGATTCGATATTGGCTTCACACACGACATACAACCCATATTCGTCACAAAGGTTATACCATTCGGGATCGTCCGGATAATGACACGTCCGCACGGCATTCAGATTATTCTCCTTCATCACCCGTATATCCTCGATCATTCTCTCCCGGGATACCTGATATCCGGTCAAAGGATCCAATTCATGGCGGTCGGCTCCTTTAAACAAGACCGGCTGCCCATTGACCCATACCTGCCCCAATTCTTTCTTCAGTTCGATTTTCCGGAATCCGACCCGTTGCGGAACAACTTCCAGCACTTTTCCGGCATTATTTTTTAAAGTCAGCAACAAAGTATACAGATTAGGCTCTTCAGCACTCCATTTTGCCGGATTTTTCACTGCCATTTCAGTACGCACAATTCCTTTTCCATCGGGCTTGACACTCGTTTTTTCTACGATATTTCCTGCTTTATCTTTCAATTCGAGTTCCACTGTCCCGCTGTTCCGGGACACTTGGGCCACGACATTCAAAGACCCGTCACGATACGCCTCATCCAAATCGGGAGTGATAAAAATATCCTTCAGATGTAACGGATTCCGGGCATACAACCAAGCTCCCCGGGCAATTCCGGATAAACGCCAAAAGTCCTGATCTTCAAGATAACTCCCGTCACACCAACGATATACCTGCATCGCGATCAGGTTCTTTCCCGGCCGTACATAACCGGTTATATCGAATTCGGCTGCCAGCTTACTATCTTCGCTATAACCGACAAATTTTCCATTCACCCATACATATAAGTTCGAAGTGGCAGAGCCTACATGCAGAAACACCTGCTGTCCTTTCCATGAAGCAGGAATTTCAACGGTTTTTCGATAAGAGCCCACATGATTATTCACCGTTTCTATTTTCGGAGGATCAGGTGTAAACTGATTCGACCAGGCATAACCCGAATTACGGTATAAGGGATCTCCGTATCCATTCATTTCCCAGATTCCGGGCACCGGAAAGTCCACCCAATATTGATCCTCGAAATCCAACCGATAAAAGTTTACAGGCCGTTCGGTTTGATCCTTTACCCAGTTAAACTTCCACATCCCGTTCAACGATAGAAAATTGGATGATTCTTCTCTTACTCCTTGCTCAGCCATTTCCCTGGAAGGATAAGCAAAATAATCCGCCCTTGCCGGTGCACGGTTGATCGCATTCAACTCCGGATCGAGCCATTCCTTCTTTTGAGCAAACGTTGTCACAGAAAGGCATAAGCCTAAACACAATAACAGTTTTTTCATAAATTATAATATTAAATGCCAATTTATTCTGCTCAAAAATAGTCAATATTACACCTATCGAGGTAGAAAAAGAATTAAAAAAGGAAGAAAAATATACGAATAGTCTGAAAGTGGTTGTATGAAACCCTCATTCCAGCGTCATTTTCTCTGGTGTACAAATGTACATGAAGGTTTCATAACATGCTTGTCATTCATTATTGCCGATCTGTATTTTCGTTAGGAATACACGACTCGGGTTTTTATACAAATGTTTGGCAAAACCTTTACGGCCACTTTCTGTCACAAATCCACACGTAGCATTATTCGCCATAGTCAACTTATCTACTCCGTCCGATATCACCAGCCCGGATAACTCTTTTTCCGTTATCAACATAAAGTTCAAAGTTATTCCTCCCATAAACTTCGTTGTATTCATTTCAGAAGCTTTATAATCGGTATATCCCAGCCCGTGCATAATATCTTCTGTCTCTGATGCTGCCGGATTCAAACAATAATATTTAGAATCGTTGTCAACATACAATATGACATCGATCTCACTCAAATGAGCTTTATAATCGGCCATATCATAAACCACATCTTCTGTCGGATTATACAGCCATGCCACGTTCTTTCCAGTCATTGTTATGCCATGGCGGTTATTGATGTACCTGATCATCTCAAATTTTTGATCCAACACTTTTGTGGTTCCGTCATTCCGGGTAACTTTCAGTTTTATGCCCAGACTTTTACCACGCAGCGATTCGTCATCCGGCATAATCAACGGATATTTCACCAATACGGTAGATATCTCCCGGGAAAAATAGCCTTCACTATCCAAGGATAATGCTTTATCTTCATCCACCATAGCAAAAGTAACGTCTTCCACGATAGGCCGGATTCCATCTTCCGAGGTAATCTCGATCCGGCTCAATTCTCCTTTACTGGTTGAAGCGACAAACTGAAATACAACTGTTTCTCCCGGTTCGGCTTTAATAGGATTATTGGTTTCTATGACGGTAAGGTTCAGCTCCCCATTGGATTCCAATACATCATCCATAGAACAGCTTCCCCATAAAAACAAAACCGGTAACAATAATAAATATATCTTTTTCATAATTCTATACTTTAATCGATTAAAGTGGTTTTTGTTCTACACTGGTATTATGCTCAAACTCAGCACGCGGTATCGGGAAACAAAGCTGATCGTCTTTTTCATAATTATCGTTCCAGGTTTTCAACAGCCGTTTGCCTCCGACTCTCATCCGCACGGCAAGATAGTACAAGGCTCCATTCTCCATACCGATTTCCCGGAGATTTTCATTGAAGATTTCATTCATCAGACTTTCCCGGTCCGGATAATCCGATGCTTTCAACGGCGTAGCTCCTGCCCGGTTACGGACAATATTCAGGACATCCACCACGTCTTTCACAGGACTGTCGGTCCGTAACATCGCTTCCGCCTTGATCAGGTACATCTGAGCTACACGCATATAATACATCGGACAGTCGCCGGTGGATACATAATGCTTCTTCCAGATTTGTCTTTTATATTTTTCCCCGTTCAGATTAGTAAATTCCAGAGAATCGAAAGTCACTTCATACCGGGGATCCTCTTCCGGAAAAACCGCAAGATACGCACTCGACGGTTGATAAGTCCCGCCACCGAACATTTTAAACAAACTCCCCACATTATCATCCATCGCAGGAGGATTCTTCATGAAACGGGTAAACAATAACTCTTTCGAGTCATATCCATGCTGAAAAATATCAGCATAAGTATCCTCCATTCCAAACTCCGCACTACCGATCACTTCATTTGCCAAACGGATGGCTTCGCTATAATCGCCATCAGCCCCCCGGTTCATCAGTAAGTCGGCTTTAAAAGCTTTCGCGAAAGTAGCACACACACGGTACCTGGAATAAAATGCCGGAGCATATTTTATGGCATAGTCCAAATCTTCAAAAATCTTTTCATAAGATTCTTTGACTGTAGCTCTTGCCTGATTGTTGTTGGAAAGCGAAGAAGGTTCCAGGCGTATAATCGTCCCTAACCGGCTGTCGAGATCCCAGAAATATCCGTATTTCCGTAACAAAAAAGCATGCGCAAAGCCCCTCAGGAAACGGGCTTCGGCCAACATTTCCGTCTTACGGTTCGGCCCGAAAGCACTTTCCGGTAAACGATCGGTATAATAGATGAAATTATTGGCCGAATTCACAATCTTATAACCACTCTTCCAGGGATTTTCCGCATCAGAATTATCATCCAATACCTGCAAACGGGGTAATTGTTCCCCTTCCGTTTTTGAACGATAAAAAGCTGTAGGATCTAACAATCCTGTACGGAATTCATTATCACAAATGTAATAGGCACTCCATGTTCCCCATCCCTCCAGGTAGGAGTATACCCCATTCAAAGCGACCTTTGCCGAAGATTCATTGGTAATCGCATTATCTCCCACCAAATCATGAGGCGGAATTTCATTATCGAACATACTGTCACAACTTCCTAACGTCAGCAGCAAAAGTATCAACGACAAACTGCTATATATCTTATTCATAATCATGCTTATTTAATAGTTACTTTTACTCCGAAATTAAATGTTCGCGTTGTCGGATACATATCGTTATCGACAGAAGCGCCTTCGATCGCATCCGTACTGAAAGACTCCGGAGAAGGACCCGGATAAGAAGTAAAGGTATACACATTATTTGCAGAGGCAAATATGCTGACATTACCGAAAATCCTGGTTTTATCCACCCAGTGCCGCGGCAGGCTGTATTCAAGATTTATATTCTGTATTTTCACATAAGAAGCATCGTATACCGCATTATCTCCAAAGTCATTATAATAAAAATTATACCTGATGCTCGGATATTTATTCGAAGGATTCTCGGGTGTCCACCTTTTCAACGCTGTGCTCTGTGTATTTTGATTCTCCGCCATATTGAACATATTGGCTTCTCCCATCCAGATTTTCTGCGCACCATGGCTAAATGTTCCCTGAACACTTAATTTCAATCCTTTCCAGGACAAACGGGTAGCAAATCCTCCCTCAAAATCGGGCCGGGAACAACCGATCACCGTTTTATCTTCAGTGGAACCGGAGACTTTATTTACATACCCATCTCCAGACAAATCTACATATTTCAAATCGCCGGGCATCGTTTTCCGTCCGTAAGCCTCCTGGTAAGGTTGATCCGGATTCAAAGCCTCATAACGGTTCACTTCCTCCTGTGTCTGAAAAATACCATCTGTCTTATACCCGTAGATCAAACCCAAGCTCTTGCCTTCCTGAATCACTGTATTTCCCAGATAACTGCTCCCAGGATAAGAAACATATTCGGCATCGATATCCGTAATTTTATTTTTATTCTTCCCGATATTAAAGCCAACGAACCAATTCCAATCCTTATTATCAATAATATTAGCTTTTATTTCAAATTCGATACCTTTATTCTCGATATTGGCAAAATTAATCTGTGTAGTCTCCAGGCCTGTACTCAACGCCATAGTATAAGCATACAACAAACCATCCGTTTTCTTTTTATAAAAACCTAAAGTTCCGGAAATCCGCTGGTTGGGTAAGAATCCAAAATCAAGTGCCAAATCGACCTGTTCGGTAGCTTCCCATTTCAAGCGGTCATTCCCGATTTGTGAAGGCCGGGTGGCAGGCTGATTCTCATAGTCCGCATTTTCATAAAGTGTTCTCCAGCCATACTCACCGACATAAGCATTTCCGGTTTTACCCCATCCTCCTCTCAGTTTCAGGAAAGTGAAAATATTCGATTCCCGCAGAAAATCTTCTTCCGACACAATCCAGGCCGCAGCCACTGACGGGAATTTACCCCAACGATATTTAGGGGCAAACCGAGAAGAACCATCGGCACGGAAAGTACCTGTCAACAAGTAACGGTTCATAAACTTATACTCGGCACGGGCAATATAAGAAAACATCACCGAACCGACAGCTGAACCACCTTTCCCTCCATAATCCACCAAATCACTGCCTTGCCAGATTCCATTCTGTACCTCATCGTCCGGGAAATCCCGTAACTTAAAATAGGTATTATTCTGCCGGTCCTTATTATATACGATGGCCCCTAAAGCGTTCAGGCTGTGTTTCTCATTAAAAGTCTTGTTGTAAGTCAACCGGCCTTCGAACTCCATGGTTTGCCCGGCAGAATATGCCCAGCGTCCAACACCTTTCTGATCTCCCCAATAACCACTACCCTCTTGGGTATTACTGGAAGCATAAGAACTCTCTTCTCCTTTCCGGCGTTGATACGTATACTGGGTCAAAAGTTTCAATTCCGGCAGAATCTGAAATTCAAGGTTCCCCGTCAATCTGAAATTATCCTGACTATAAGTCGTCGTATTTTCCGTCATCTCAATAATCGGATTCTTAACATAATACACCTTCCCTCCGGAAATATAAGGATGCAAATACAAGGACCCATCTTCATTATAAGCCGGTATATCCGGTCGTGCTGCAGCTGCTGTTGACAAAGAAGCGCCGTTCACATGCCGGTCAGAAGTAGTACCGGAGAATTTTGCATTCGCTTTTATCCATTTATTGATATCGGCATCAAAACCCAATGTATAAGTATATCTCTGAAAATCAGTAGCTTTCACCATTCCTTCTTCGTTAGCATATCCAAAAGAAGCATAATATCCGAAATCCTGGCTTCCACCCCGGATGGAGAGCCGATGTTGCTGAGTAGAGCCATTACGCATGATATGTTTCATCCAGGGAGTATCTTCTTCACCGAAATATCCGGGAGCCGTGACCTTCTGATACATCGGATACAGATTTACATCCTCAAACCCATCGGCTTTAGCGGAATTTGTGATCGCCTCCAAAAACAACATCTTGTACTCGTCAGCATTCAGCGTATTTACATCCGATACCAGACGGGTAGCACTGTAATCATAACTATAATTAATAATCGGTTTCTGATTTCTTTGTCCGGCTTTCATCGTAATCATAATGACTCCGGCAGCTCCCCGGGACCCATATATCGCTGCTGAAGAAGCCCCCTTCAAAATATCGATACTCTGTACATCATCGGGATTCAATTCATTAATATCGAAATCCGAAGGCATAGGCACATTGTCCACGACAATCAACGGAGCCAAAGCTCCTGTCAGGGAAGGTACACCCCGAATTTCCAGCCGGGCAGCGCTACCCGGCGAACCGTCGCCATTCAGGATACTCAAACCGGCCACCTGTCCCTGCATCATATGGGCAATATTCGTTGCAGTAGACTCCTCGATAATTTTAGAGTCAAAACGGGCTACTGCTCCGGTCAAATCTTTTTTCGTAGCCGTACCGTAACCGATCACCACCACCTCATCCAGATCGCTTTGATCATATTCCATAACTATATTGAACTCCCCGTTCCCCTGAACAGTTAATTCTTTATTTTTCATTCCGACATAAGAAAATTGTAACACCATTCCCGCTTTCGGAATATTTAAGGAAAAATTCCCATCGACATCGGAGGCGGTACCTATCGTCGTGCCTTTCAATACGATAGTTACTCCCGGTAAAGGCATCCCTTCCTTATCAGTCACCTTGCCTTTTACCGTTACTTCTTCGACATGCTGCGGTGTTGCTGGCTGTTTTACCAGTATAATATAATCGTCCATGAATTTATACGACATCCCCTGGCCTTGCAACACTTGTTTCAATATCTCTTCCAGTTCTACATCGGTAAAATTTGCTTTTACTTTCTTACTCAAAGTCAACTGATCGTCATTATACACGACCGCCTTATTTGTCTGACGCTGGATTTCTTTAAATACCTCTTTTAGTCCGGTTTCACCCAACCGCATAGTCAACCGTTGCTGTGACCAAACCTCTGCCGAGACTGAAGTCGCAAAAAAGACACACATCAAAAAGGGTAATTTCATCACCCAAAATAATTTACGCGGCTTGTTTTTTGGCAGAGCAAGCCACCAATTCGCACTTTTTTTCATAAATTTGTAAATTAATTATTAAATTTATTTCCCCAAGGGGAAGATTTGTCGGTGCGCGCTTCCAACACGCACCGATTTTTTATTTTCTATTTACTACAATAGTCCTCTCGTTCAAAACAAATTGAACATTCGTAATCTCTTCTATAATATTCAAAACATAACGTATATCATTATATTTCTTAAAAGCACCGGAATATTTCAAAGTTTTCAGTTCTTCAGCAACAAAAAAGAAATCCACATCGTACCAACGGCCCAGCCTGCGAGTGAGTTCTTCCAAAGGCATCGAATCAAAATTCAGGATGCCATCTTTCCAGTCGACATACTGCGACACATCTACCTTTCTAACTGTTCCCCGCCGGGTAGTCGTCTGATAAACATATTGTTCATCAGGTTGTAAGATCTGTTGCCGATGGTCCGTCTGCACCCCGACCTTTCCATGCACTAAAGTTACTGCCGCCTCCATCTCCTCCGGATAAGCCATCACATTAAATCCGGTTCCCAATACGGTCACGCTCATTCCCGATGTCTCCACCAGAAAAGGATGTACTGTATCGGCAGCTACTTCAAAATAAGCTTCTCCCTCCAGAAAAACCTTTCGTTGTCCGCCTGTAAATGCTACCGGATATTTCAATTTCGAAGCCGAATTCAACCACACTTTCGTACCATCGGATAATACCAGCTTATATTCTCCACTCCGCGGAATAGTAATCGTATTGAAAAGCATTTCCTCCTGCTGCATATCCCCGGCCTTTTGTTCATATGTCAGCTCCCCTTTTCTCTTTCGGATCAATGTCCCATCTTTCCAAAGCGAATCCCTGCCCCATTCCTCCAGGTTCACCTGTTCGCCACTAGCCAATGTCAACACGGCCTTATACGATCCAGGCAGGACAGCCGGCTGTTGCGCCATCGGCGATATTTCACTACTCCGATCTTCCCACGGCCTTTCGATCAGTCCTATAGCGATCCCGATCGTAAAAACCGCAACAGCGGCATACCGCCAAAAATAATTTCCGGACAAAAGGAAACGCCGTTTATTTCCGGACAATTTCTTTTTCAGTTTTTCCATATCCTCCCGGACACGTTCCGGATTCCGGAATACATTCTCTCCCTCACCTCTTTTCAAACGCTCACGTATCCGGCAATATCTCATATAGTGGCGTTCATCCTCCGCCAACCACACATTAAGTCTCTCCTTTTCCTCCGGCGTAATTGTTTCTGACAATTCAGCCGTAATCAAGCGTGCTATCTCATAATACGCAGACAAATCTTTCATCGCTTATCAAATTTGTATATAAAACACACAGCTGATAAAAAAGATGAATGAAAAATAATTTTTTTTGAAAAAAAATGGTTTATCCTTGTACCTCAAACCAGGCAAGTAATAACAATAACGATCCTGTCAATTCTTTCCGAAGGATATTCAAAGCATTGTATTTCAGGGTTTTTACAGAATTGACCGAAATTCCTAACTGATCGGCGATCTCTTGATTTTTATCTCCTTTTACAACCAAACGCATAATCCGGGCAGATTGTGCCGGAAGACGATCGATAGCCGAATAAAGCGCTTCAATAGCTTCCTCTTCAATCACCATCAAATCGAAATCGGCATCTGTTTCTTCCGAAAACCTCCCGGCCAGATCCACCTCTTTCCGATGGTCCCGGATATAGTTCAGGCACTGATTTCTGATAGTAATATATAAAAAAGATTTCACAGCTGCAAAATCTCTGAAATCTTCCCGTTTATTCCACCATTTGATAAAAGCATCCTGAGCAACATCCTTACTCAACATTTCATTATTAAGGTAATGGTTGGCAATATTACACAATCCCGGATACAGACTCACAAACAAACGTTCGAAAGCCTTCATGTCACCGGAACGCATTTTCCGAAAATCCTCAGCCTGTTTTTCTAGCATCTTACCTTAAATTAACCTAAACAAAAATATTGAAAATAAGAAAACAAAAAAAATATACCCTGAAAATCACGAAAAATTTAGGAAAAAAAACTTCCCCGAAAGTTAAATGAAAAACTTTCGGGGTTCAGTAGACAGATTAAATAAAATAGATATCTATTCAAATAATAAAAACTTTCGTCTCCACGACGAGTTTATTCCATATAACTGGAATTATCCCAGCAATGTGTACAGAGCTGTTCTTTAGGTAAACCAATCGCTTTCACGAGATCGTCCAAGCGCTGGAATTGCAGAGAATCCAACTGGAGATGCTGGCACATCACCCTCACCATCTCCTTATATTTCTCTGAATCCGGATCCGAGTAAGGTTTCAGTATTTCGTCCGTCAGTTCGGAAGTTCCTTCCAGGTCGCGGATGACACGGCGGGCAAATAAGTCAAAGGTCGAACGGGAAGTGGAGAAATTAAGAAAACAACAGGGGTAGATCAAAGGAGGACAGGCGATCCGGATATGTACCTCTTTCACTCCGCATTCACGCAATTTCACGACATTGTCTTTCAACTGGGTACCCCGTACGATAGAATCGTCCAAAAAAACGATCCGGGCATCCCGCGTAAACGCCTCGTTCGGTAACAACTTCATCTTAGCGACCAAATCACGCATATTTTGATTTTGCGGCATAAAACTCCGCGGCCAGGTCGGTGTATATTTCACAAAAGGTCTTTTATAAGGAATCCCCTTCTCGTTGGAATATCCGATAGCATGTCCCACACCCGAGTCCGGAATTCCGGCAGCAAAATCAGGAGTCAATTCATCACGTTTCGCCATAGCAGCCCCACAACGGTAACGGGCATCTTCGACGTTGATCCCTTCGTAATAAGCAGAAGGATAGCCATAATAAACCCACAAAAAAGAACATATCTGTTTTCTGCAACCGGCAGCAATAATCGGTGTAATCCCGTCTTTCGAAACCCGTATCGCTTCATGCGGTCCCAGATCACGGACTATATTATAGCCTAAATTGGTAAACGAAGAGCTTTCACTGGCCACAACATAACCGAATTCATTCTTACCGATAATGATGGGAGTACGGCCGAACTTATCACGGGCAGCATAAATACAACTGTCTGTCAGAATTAAAAAAGAACAAGACCCCTTGACCATACGGTAAACGTTCTCTATACCTTCCTTGAATGTCTCTCCTTTGTTGATCAGAATACTGACTACTTCGGTCGGGTTGATGGCCGACCCGGACATTTCGGCAAAGTGAATCTTTTCCTTCAACAACTGAGCGGATATCTCTTCCAGATTATCGATTCGCCCTACCGTCACTACGGCAAAACGCCCCAAATGCGAAGTTACCGTTATCGGCTGCGACTCCATATCACTGATCACCCCGATCCCCAGGTAAGAACCAATGAAACGTCCCAACTCCGGCTCGAATTTATTCCGGAAATAAGCACTTTCTATACTGTGAATCGACCGGACAAAATCCTCTCCGTTATAAAAAGCCATACCGGCTTTCTTCGTTCCCAGATGTGAATGGTAATCGGTGCCGTAGAAAACATCGGCAACGCACTCTTTGCGTGATACGCAACCAAAAAATCCGCTCATATAATTGTAGTCATTGATTTAAGGCTACAAAATTACAAAAAAAGTAAAAAGTAGAAAGTAGAAAGCGTTCAAATTCTCCCCGCAAGAGCAGGTTCTTATAAAGCAAGTTATCCGATAAGAAAATAAAAAGCAAGATCTGTTTTCAAAATTCCAAAATAATACTTACATTTGCAACGAAAATCACATCTATATGCGTAAAAAGCCGATCTACTAAGCACAGAAGGAGTGCCTGGAGATTTTTTTGCCTGTATCGGGTGTATTCAAAAAAAAGAGTTATGAAACGACGAAGGTAACATTTTGGAATGTTAAACATTTGAAAAACAACATTTTAATTCGGATTATCCGCTAAAGAGGGTAAAGTATGTCCGAACAGTTCTTTGACATGTTGTGTTTTTCAAAATAAAATGTTTAACTATAAAATCCAAAATGTTATGAATTCAAAAAGTCGTTATGAATTAGCCGCTTCGGTATGTCGCGGAAAAGTATGGCTCGACAATACAGCCCTGGCAGCCATTAGCCGAATGTACCGGAAACGAATAGAAAATGCAACCTCTAAACTGGAAGCGACCGTCGAACAAGGACGCTACGCTTCATTCAGAATCGATCAGGCGCTCGATCACCCTAAAGCCTCCCGTCTTGTTTTACAACAAATGATTGCTTCATTGGAAGAGGTCATCGGTCAATTATTTATTTTTGAAGCAGGTAGCCGCATCAATACGAACCGTTATACCTGTCTTATTTCACAATTCCGGGAAAAACAGGCTTTAGCCAAGCGCGCACTTGAGCATTCAGATAAAAACAATACCCCGGAAGTGTTTGTTTAGCAAACTTTTCATTATTTTTGTAGGGTCTCTTCGGGGACTTACATATTTCGATGAAAGTGTTTCGCTTTTATCCTGTGCTGAAAATCTGGTAAATTTAAAGTAAACAAGGAGAAGCAATACAAAACACTCATCACTTGCACGTTATTGCGTCAAATCACGTAATACTGTCAAGTGTGGGGTATTGTTTATTTGTTTACAGGTTTACCAGAACCTTCAGCACAATAAACCGATAACTCCACACTTGAACCGAATAACATTCTATATCTTTCTGATTATCAAATTATACATTCAATACTCATTGTAATTTGATACCACAAAGTTCCCGCGATTTATAAGTTTTTCCGCGAAAACAGCACATGCTATCAACCCATTTTTCTGGTCAAGAAGTGTGTTCTTTTGCATGAAAGCAATTTTGTTCGTCGAAAGCGCTCTAATATCGCAAAATTTAGCGTAATTTTGTAGCAAAATTCAGAGTGGTATGAAGTTGAACAGGATAAAAGATATTCTTGAGCAAAAGGGTATATCACAAACTTGGCTTGCAAAACAAGTTGGCAAGAGTTTCAGTACAATCAATAGTTACGCTTGCAACAGGTACCAGCCGGATTTGGAAACACTTTTAGCGATTTCAAAGATACTTCAAGTAGATTTGAAAGATTTGATAACTGACGAGAAAGAACGCCAATGATATAGATAAACGAATATCAAACTCCGAATTTTGATGAGGTGAACTTCCGATAATAAAATATTATATGAACATGAGCATTAGTCATGAATTATCAGAGGAAGATGTAAAGTTCCGCTATATCAACGATGCCATCACAAGCAAGGGATGGACAAAAGATAGTATTTTCATGGAACAACAAGTGAAATTTACCGATGGTAAAATCAGCTTGCATGGTAATATTGTGCATCGTGAAAAACCAAAGTTTGCTGACTATGTGCTTTATGTGAATAAAGCTACACCAATTGCTATTATTGAAGCAAAAGATACCAAGCATACTGTTTCCTATGGTTTGCAACAGGCAATGGAATACGCAAAAATGCTTGATGTCAAATTTGCGTTCAGCTCCAATGGAGAAGGTTTTGCAGAGCATGATTTTTTAACCGGGAAGGAACGATTTTTCGGTATGGATGAATTTCCAACACGCGAAGAATTGATTGAGCGATATAAAAAAGAGATAAACG
>NZ_LARL01000039.1:0-28851 GCF_000980295.1 Odoribacter sp. N54.MGS-14
GGTAAAGTAAACTTGTTCCTTATAGTATATTTAATAAAAAACGATATGAAGAAAACAATAATGATATGGTCGGTTCTGGCACTGTTTGCCGGATCTTGTACGGACGATAAGGATGATGTTGTGATTCCGCCTGATTTGCCCGATAACGATATGAATATCAGTATTCCAGATAACAGTGGTTCCGAAGAATGGGTACCGGGAATGGAGTATGCCGCTTATCCCGGAATGCCCGAAAACGATCCGGGTGTAGAAGTGAATGTGTTGGTGATCGATGCAGAAGAACATGGACAGAATATCCTGTACGTGTTGCGCAATGAAGCCTGGCCCTGGGTGATTAGCGATGAAGATAAACAGAACCTTAAACAGAATTTCTTTCCGACTCATGCCGATATAAAATTGCATATTACAGAAAACTATGATGATTTCAACCCCAATCAGGTATCTTGTGATATTGTAAATGCCAGTACTTCGGTTTTCAGCCTCGATGCTGCCAGACGGAATCTGGAGCAGTTCGAAGATCGGGTAAAATTTCCGAAATTCCCACTGGTCATCACCAGTGCAGGGAACGGAAGTAATACGTTTACCCAGGAAGCCTGGGACCTGTGTCTCGAATTGGGTGGTTTGAGCTGGGAAGATCATATCCTGCCTCATTTCGGTTGGGATCCCGAAGGGCCTTTTACGGCCGGGCAAATGGCTTTCTATAAACCCGGGGATGTGGGGGCTGCTTATGTCGTGCAGAATGTCGGTGACAACGGACATTTCAACGATTGGATTGTTGTCGGAAGAGACGACGGTTACGGAAATAAACCCGGACCGATCCTGAAAGAACGCTGGATATGTACCTATTATGCGTTCAATATGATGGATGCTAAAATAGACGGTACCAGTTTTTCCACGCCTTATGTCGTGAAGATTGCTGCTGAAATTAAGCGGCGTGCGCCTCATTACACGAACAACGATATCGCTCAGCTGATCTTTTCTACGGCCGACGACTTAGGTTCACCCGGATGTGACGAGGTATACGGACACGGGCGGATGAATCCCGCTAAGATTTGGGAAGAGTTGACACGCAGAGGATATTGATGAAAGATAAATAAGTTGGATTTCCGGTTGTTCTGTTCCCAATAGCCGGAAATCCAATTTATTTTGTCTTCAAGCATGATGGATCTTTATAACTAATCGGAGATTAGTTTTGCCGAATTACCCGATAAATAAGCGCTATTTTCCAAATAAAGTTCAAAAACAACTTGAGAAACAAAGGAATATACGATCTTTTTATTGAAAATGAGGTGGTTATATACCTAATTTACACCTGCAAACGTAGGTTTATTTCGTTACCAATTCGTCTCCGGTGATCGGAATTGTCGACCATTGGAGCTGGAACGAGTGTCCGGTTAGGTTTTCCGAACGTCCGGCCGGTGGTGTCTGACGAACGTAGTGAGGAGTTCCGCCGGTCAGTGAAGGAAAGCCTTACCGGACCGTTCCAGGCGAACCGGTCTGACGGTATAAAACCCGGAATCGGAATAGAAAGAAAAAAATAAACCTACATTTAGTGTAAACATGTATATGAATACCTAAAATAATTAATTTTACGCTCTGTAAACTCAATAACTCAGTAACTCAATAACTCAGCAACTCTAAATCATGAGCATAACGACGGTATTATTTGATTTCGATGGTGTAGTGGCGGATACGGAGCCGCTCTATGACATTTTCTGGGGACAAATAGCGGAGAAATATCATATCGGTATTCCGGATTTTTCGGCAAAAATAAAAGGGACGACTTTGCAACGGATTTATAAACTCTATTTTTCGGATTATTCTTCCGAAGAACATGAGAAAATCACCCGGGCTTGTGAGGAATACGAAGAAACGATGGATTTTCCGGAAGTAAAGGGGGCTGTTCAGTTTTTGCATATGCTTAAAGCTAAAGGTTTTCGGGTGGGGTTGGTAACCAGTTCTTATCGGATTAAAATGGAGCGTGCTTTAAAGCTCCTGGGCTTAGAGACGGTTTTCGACACGATGGTAACGGCCGACCGGATAACGGCCGGCAAACCCGATCCGATGTGTTATTTACTGGCTGCCCGGGATTTACAGGTAAAGCCCGGGGAATGTGTTGTTTTCGAGGATTCCTTTTCCGGGATACAAGCAGGTACGGCTGCCGGGATGCGGGTGATCGGGGTGGCCACGACGAATCCTGAAAAAGCTATTTGCGATAAGGTTTCGGCTGTCATTCCTGATTTTAGTCAACCGGAAAAGATTTTAGAGTTGTTGTCTTGAAATTTGCTTTAAGTTTATTTAAAAACCAAACTTTTTGCTTTCTCCTTTCGTTGAGTATATACAATACGATAAAAACGAAAGATTATGAAAAGCGAGAATTCAAAACTGTTATTAGGCTTGGGGATTGGAGCACTTGTCGGAGCCGCTGTCGGTTATCTGATGACAGGTGAACATCGCCGGAAACTGGAGGAAGATCTGCGGGAAGTGGGACATGGAATCAAAGATGGTGCCAGGTCGGTATTCTCAAAAGTAAAAGCAAAAACTGAACATGCCGGTTCGAAGTTTGCCGATAAGGCCGGAGAATGGTCCGAAGAGGTGGGCGATAAAGCACAACAATGGGCTGGCAAAGCCGGGGATAAAGCCGAAGAGTGGGCTGAGGCTGCCGGTAATAAAGCTAGTGCTACTGCCGACAACCTTTCTCAGAAAGCAAATGATTTCCGGCAAACGATGGACAACAGGGCTGAGGCTGATGAACAAAAGCAAGCCCAATATGCTGAAAATTACCGGAAAGACGTGAATGATCTGAAAGATCGGGTAAAGAACTCTGAAAAGTCGGCTAACTGATCAGGGAGGTGATGGAGAATGCTGCAGAGAAAATATTTACTGAATTGAAGGAAGATATTTCAACTTATGCCAGGTTGAAACTCCGTCTACTGAAATTAATGGCTATCGAGAGGACTGCTATTGTACTCGCAGTTCTCTCACATAGCCTTATCTTGTTGTTACTGTCTTTTTTTACGGTTCTGTTTCTGTTTGTCGCCTTGGGATGCTATCTGGGGGAATTATTGGATAGTCCGGCACTCGGTTTTCTGATTGTCGGAGGTATTTATCTATTGTTCACTTTGATAGTCTGGGGAATGAAAGATGGAATCCGAATCAGGTTAATGAATACTGTTATCGAAGCTTTGCAAGCGAATGACGATGAAGACGACAAAGATCAATCCCAAAACTCCTCTCGGCCAGGTTATCCTGGAGAAGAGGGAGATCCGACGGCTGTGTCAGGAAACGGAAGAGAAAATTTCCGCTGACTGGCAATATATCCGCTCTCATGCCGGACGGTTGATGTGGTCGGAAATTTCAGCTGTCTTTATGCCATACCGGAGGAATAATGGTGAAAAACAGGGTGGCTTCGGCCTTGCGGGTAATCCGTGGCTCAATATGGCTTGGCAATTGGGAAAACCAATCCTTTACCGCTGGATGGGAGAAGTGGGATGGCAAGTCTTTAAAAGTATGTTCCGTCGTCGGCACGATAAATTCATGTAAATTTCCAATGTAAACCGATACCGGGTCAGATTTTTTTATTTTTCCAGTTTCCCTTTTTCATATACCAACAGGTTAATGAAAACATACAAGCCAGATAAATGTATTCGGTTGTCCAGCAGGTGGCGACATCGGCTTTTAGATAGATTACCAGATAGATCACCGACAGGACATATACTACCAAAGCGATCAGTTCGATAAAAAGTGCCGACCGGGTATTTCCTGTTCCGGATACGGTATTGAATAAAATATTAGCCGGTACACTGACCAGATAGACGAAGATCATCACATAATAGGCCGGTACCGCGCTTTGGATAAGAGCGGAGTTATCCGTATAGATCCGCATAACGCTGTTGGGAAATAAGGCCATCACGAATATCAGAGGGAGGATAAAAACATAGCATAACCGGGACACTTTTTTGAACGTATCCATTACCCTGCCGGAATCTCCGGACCCCATCAGGTTACTTACCAATGAACTGGCGGTAGTGGCGAAAGCACTGACGATAATAAAGAAAAGGGAGGAGATATTCCTTAACACATTGGTAATGGCTAAAGGCCGTTCTCCGAGGTGTTCGACAGCGATAAAAAATAAAAACCAGGTGCTGATAGAAATAAATGCCTGCACCATTGTCCAGATCGAAATACCCAAAATTCGTTTGAGTAAGTGGATTTCTATGCGGTGGAAACGGTAAAGACGATATTTCTGCCGGTCGATCTTCAAGCCGGTGTATACGATAAAAAAGAGCAACGACGTGACTTCTGCAAGGACGGAAGCAATCGCTGCCCCTGCAATTCCTAAAGCAGGAAAACCCAGTTTACCGAATATCAGGATATAGTTGAGCACAACATTCGTACCGACCATCACCAGGGAGTTGGCGGTTAGTGTCCGCGTATCGGCAATTCCGACATAAAAGGCACGAAACATCAACGCCGTAAACGAAAAGAACAAACCGAAAATTCTCCGGTTCATATACTCTAAAGTAGCTTCGTATACCTGTGGCGAGTCGATCAGATGCCGGAGTAGCAAAGGAGAGCCGAAACGGGTAGCAAAAAAGATAAAAGTAGCCAGAAGAAATTGGAATACGAATCCCTGGTTGAACAGCTCGCCGATCGCCGTATAATTTCCTTCTCCGTTTCGCCGGCCGATCATAATCTGTACCCCTGTACTGAAACCGAAACCCAGCATGAAAATGGCCAGATAATAAACTCCTGCCAGGGCTGAAGCTCCCAGTTCTACTTCTCCGACTCTTCCCAAAAAAGCGGTATCTGTCATTCCGATCAGATGTTCCATAAGGACACTGACGAGTATCGGACCTGCAATTTTTAAGATTTGACGATTTGTAAAACGCATATGGATTCTGTTTATATAAAACCAGGCATATTTTTAAAGATCGGACCGGCAAAGATAGCAGAAAATTGTGTATTTTCGTCTGAATCTATCTATTCGTTATTTTATGAAAAGGCGTCTGGTGTTTTTGGTACTCTTGCTTTTTTTGGCGGCAGGCGGAATTTGGTATCTGGTTTTCCGTCAATCCGGTATGTATCGCGTCAGGGAAGGGATTCCTGAAGATGCGGTATTTATTGTCGAGACCCCTTCTTTTAATCGAATACGTGACAAATTATACCGGAATCGGATTTGGGCATCTCTGAAAGCATATCCTTACTTCGAAGAATATCATGCCAATCTGAATCTGGCCGATTCGTTGAGCGAGGTATATCCCGGATTGAGAAAATTACTGACAGACCGCCCTTTTGCGGTGTCCTGCCATTTGGTTTCTGCAACCGATTATGACTTATTGTATGTCTGCGATCTTGGGAAACTGAATGTTATCCAGGCATTCGATGGCTTGGTGGGAGGGGTGCTGGGCGACGGACAAATGAGCAGGAAGGGAGACGTTACCGGGATCAGGATCGGGGAGCTGAAATTATATTATGCGATTAAAGCCAATCTGTTGTTTATCTCCTTTTCTGAAAAATTAGTCACCCGGGCCTGGAAGACTTGTGGGCGACATCCGGCTTTCCAGGAACAAAGCAATACCGGGGATATCCGTCTGGAACTCGAACATACCCGGTTCGAAAAATGGATGAAGATGCTTTGGGGTGAAGCTGCCACCAATGCCGATTCTTCTGCTTTCGAGACGACAGCGTTAGCTTTGCAACTGCAGGATAAAGCGCTTGCCTTTTCGGGGAAAACCTATCCCAGCAGGCATAACTTTTCACTATGGAGTGCTTTAAATCTGGTGGAGGGTAATAAATCGTCGGTCAGAGAGATTATCGGTAATCATGTGGCGGCATACGTATCGGTATGTTACAGTTCGTTCGAAGAGCTTGAGAATATATTGCTGGAAGATTATAAGGTAAATAACCTGAAAGAATTTCAGGGATATGAAAAGACCGTAACCCGCTTGAATAAATTTCTGGGATTGGATCTGGCCGGATTATTCACTTCGTGGATGGGGAATGAAATAGCGATTGTCAAACCGGCAGTCGATCAGGAAAACCGGCTGGATAACCTGATACTGGCCATCCGGGCCAAAGATATCGATCTGGCTAAAGATCAGCTGGCTTATCTGGCTGAACAAATCGGGCGGAAGACCCCTGTGCGTTTCCGGAATATCGATTATAACGGACATACAATCGGTTATCTCAGCCTGAAAGGTTTTTTCAATATGTTTCTGGGGAAATGGTTCAGTAAGTTCGACAAGCCCTACTATACCTTTATCGGCGATTATGTGGTATTCAGTAATTCGTCGTCTACCCTGGCTGCTATGATAAAAGATTATTCCTTGGGGAATACCCTCGTTCAGGACGAAAAATACAATGATCTGATGAGTGAATTGGGTAACCGGAGTAATATATACGGATATGTCAGTTCGCCCGAGACCTACGAATATCTCTTTCGTTCTTTGCCACCGGAAGATCGTGCTGAATTTGTAAAGAATAAGGGGGCTTTTCAGAGTTTCGAGGCCATCGGTTTCACTTTGACCAATGCTGGAAGTGGGTATGAAACGCATTTGGTGGCTATTCACAATGTCGATGCTGCCCGGGATTACGAGATCCGCGAACTCAGTCGGTCACTCGAAAAACAGGCCGACTTGATCGAGTCCGGGTATTATCATGTGGTGATTCCCGATAGCATCGCCGTGAGTACCCGGGGAGATTATGCTTATCGGACTGAGCAACTGGACTATGCCGGCAAACTAAGTAACGGTGACCCGGAAGGCATTTGGAAGATTACCGATCGGCAGGGGCAGGTTGTCGCGCAGTTGCTCTACCGGGAAGGTAAGCTGCAGGGAGAATCCCGTTTTTTCTATCCGGATGGGGTAGTTGCTGTACAGGTGACATACGATAATGGTAAGATTACGGCTTATAAAGAATTTTTTTCCGATGGAACTTTGAAAACCGAGTTGGAGTATAATAGGGGGCTGAGGCACGGTGAGGCCCGTTTCTATTATTCTACCGGCCATCTCTTCGGAGAAGGAAAATATAAGAAAGGACGACGCACAGGAACCTGGAAATATTATAAAGTAACCGGGGAAATAGAAAAAAAATTGAAATTTTAATCCCCGACTAAATAACGCTCTATGACACAGACAAAAAATCCTCATGTACTTGAAACGGAATCCATCGGCAAGTTGTTGATACAATATTCGATACCTGCCATCATTGCGATGACCGTTACGTCTGTGTACAATATCGTAGACAGTATTTTTATCGGACATGGAGTGGGACCTCTGGCTATTTCGGGACTGGCCCTGACTTTTCCGCTGATGAATCTGATTATCGCTTTCAGTACACTCATCGGTGTCGGTGGCGCTGCGATCAGTTCTATTTACTTGGGACAGAAGGATGATCTGAAGGCGACCGAAGTGTTGCATAATGTTTTGATATTATGTATCCTGACAGGGATATGTTTCGGAGGAATCACCTATTATTTCCTGGATGAAATATTGATTTTTTTCGGAGCAAGTACTTCCACCTTACCCTATGCCCGCGATTTTATGCAGGTGTTGCTATTGGGAAATCCTGTTTCTTTTTTATTTATCGGTTTGAACAATGTGATGCGTGCAACGGGGTATCCTAAAAAAGCGATGTTATCGTCCCTGCTGACGGTAGGAGTAAACATCATTCTGGCTCCGATTTTTATCTTCCACCTCGATTGGGGAATCCGGGGAGCTGCGACGGCTACGATCCTGGCGCAGATGGGAGGGCTGGCATGGGTGTTGAACCATTTTCTACATAGTTCCAGCTACATCCATTTTCGAAGAGGGTTTTACCGCTTGAGAAAACATGTCATCATGAGTATTTTCTCGATCGGAATGGCTCCCTTTCTCCTGAATGTGTGTGCCAGTGGGATAGTGATCGTTCTGAATCATAACTTCAAGATTTATGGAGGAGATTTGGCCATCGGTGCTTATGGCATTGTCAACCGGGTGGCTACTTTATTTGTAATGGTGGTGATCGGATTGACGCAAGGAATGCAACCGGTCGTCGGATATAATTTCGGTGCGAGGCATTTTGAACGGGTTCAGAAAACGTTGAAGAAAGTGATCCGGATAGCTGTGACTATTATGGGATTAGGTTGGGTGTGCAGTGAGCTGTTGCCCGGGCATATCGTGGCGATGTTTTCGGACGATGCGGAACTGAATAAATTAGCGGAAGTCGGCCTGCGTATCACCATCTTGTCTTTCCCGATGGTAGGGGCACAGATTGTGATAACTAATTTTTTCCAGTCTATCGGGAAAGCAAAGATTTCTATTCTTTTGTCTTTGGCCCGGCAGTTACTGTTCTTAATCCCCTTGCTTTATACGCTGCCCCATATGGCCGGTTTGGATATTTACGGAGTTTGGGGAAGTATGCCGCTAGCCGATACATTGGCTTTTATAGCTGCTATTCTGACATTACGCTGGTATCTGAAGAAAACCCATGGTCTGCAGACGATAGCTTAATTGCAGGCTGAAACAAAGGGACGGGGGTAATGTTTCATATAAGTGTAAATATGTATATAACAGCCATCTTTTTTAGTAACATGGAAATCAGATAAAAATTATTTACTTGTTTAATAATTGTGTATCTTGCAAGCCCGGAGCAAATTTGCTCCGGGCTAAAAAACTGACAGGATAGAAGGATCTTGCCGATAAGGTAAAAAGAAATGAGACTTTTTAAAAGTAAAGAAAAATTATCCGAGAGTGAGTCTGTGTATTTGGCTGATATAGAACAAAAAATCAAGGCTTACAAAGCGAAGGGATACCGGGTCCCTACCCGTAAAATGATTAAAACGGCGGCCCAGATAAAAGGGATTCGCCGCAGTGCCGCTATCAATACGGCGGTTTTGGATTTGGTGGCTGCCCATATCCATGAAGGTATGACGACGGAAGAAATCGATACATTAGTCTACAATTTTACGATCGCTCACGGAGCTATTCCTGCTCCCTTGAATTATGAGGGATTTCCGAAGAGTGTGTGTACCTCGGTGAACGACGAAGTATGCCACGGTATTCCTTCCAAAGACGTTGTATTGAGAAATGGGGATATTATCAATGTAGATGTTTCTACGATTCTGGATGGTTATTTTTCGGACGCTTCGCGGATGTTTATGATCGGTAAAGTAAGTCCTGAAATGCAGCGTTTGGTGCAGGTAGCCCGAGAATGCCTGGAAGTCGGTTTGCAAGCCGCCCGTCCCTGGGGCTTCCTGGGGGATATCGGAGCTGCCGTTCAAGAACATGCTGAAGGCAATGGGTATTCTGTCGTACGGGAATTCGGCGGGCATGGGGTGGGACTCAAATTTCATGAAGATCCTTTTGTCAGCCATGTCGGACGCCGCGGTACCGGTGTTTTGCTGGTACCGGGAATGGTATTTACTATCGAACCGATGATCAATATGGGATCCCGCAAAATTTTTATCGATGCCGATAACGACTGGACGGTATTGACAGACGACGGTATGCCTTCTGCACAATGGGAGTATACGGTGCTGATCACCGATACCGGGGCGGAGATCATCACCGGATAGATCAGAGATAACGGATTATTTCTTCCGGACGGTCTACAATATGACAGGCTCCGTTTTCTGTCAGTTCCTGACGGGGACGGAAGCCCCAGCTGACGCCGATGGAAGTGATGCCACTGCGCCGGGCTGTTTGCATATCTACCCCCGAATCTCCGATATACAACGCATCCGCAGGAGTTATTCCGGTTAGGTGTAAGATCTCGTAGACAATTGCCGGATCGGGTTTTGCAGGTATGTGCCCGCGTTGTCCCAGTACAACCTTGAAAAGATCCGTGCCGAAATAATGCCGGATCAGCTCGACGGTCCCCTGATGATATTTATTGGAAGCAACAGCAAGCTGTATGCCTTTGGCCGATAAGTGTGACAATAATTCCGGGATACCCGGATAAGGGCGGGTCAGGTCTGTCTTGTGTCGCTGATAATAGCCTACAAATTCTTCCCGTAACTGCAGGATAGCCGGTTCACAGCGTTCCGCTTCGGGTAAAGCCCGTTCGATCAATTTTGTAATACCGTTTCCGACAAAATAGCGATAAGCCGGCAATTCATGTTCCGGATAGCCATGTTGCCGGAGAGCATAGTTGGCACTTACAGCGAGATCGTCGATGGTATTCAGTAGCGTCCCGTCTAAATCGAATATAACCAGTTTTTTATTCATCTTGTTTTCAATTCTTTATACATCATTTCATAAGTAGGTACAGGAAGGTGGAGGGCTTTACCGCTTTCAACCACATAACCGGTCAGCGTTTCTAATTCTGTCGGTTTGTGCTTCCTGAAATCCGTATGCATCGAAGTGGTGGCGTCATAAGGCATTTTCTCCTGGTCGGCAATGACTTGCCGGATCATATCTTGAGGTAGATGTATCCCCTGGGCCTGTGCTACTGCATAAAGTTCTTCGCCCAGCTTTTCATAACCGGAACGATGAAATTCGAGTACTTCTCCTATGCTTTGATCGTAGTATGAAGTGAGGGTGGCACTCAGAGAGATCAGAAAGAATTTTCTCCAGATCCGGTCGTGTATGTCTGCGGGATTTAAAGCTGAGATACCTGCCCGGCTCATCAATTGCAGCAATTCGGCCTGACGCAGACGGTTGCCTTCCGGATCACCGAACCAAAGCCGGTCCTGCTCTGTAAATTTACTGACTGTTCCCGGAGCCGAAAGCCGGGCTCCGATATACACACAACCGTACCAAACCTGGTGTCCCGGGACTAGCCGCCGGATTTCTTCCGTAATATTCGCTCCGTTTAATAAAGGAATAATAACGGTCGACGGCCCGATAAGAGGACGTATTTCTTCAAGATTTCCGGCTAAATCATAGCTTTTGGTGGTACAGAACAGATAGTCGACCGGGCCGATGTCCTTCGGAGAATGAGTCGCAAGGGTCGGATGGGCGATGATTTCCTCGTGCAGAGTCTGAATTTTCAGTCCTTCGCGTGAAATGACTTCCAGATTTTCCCCCCTCGAAATAAAGTAAATTTTAATGTTTTCTGATTGCTGGTAAAAATGAGCCAGTTTGCCCCCATAGTAACCCCCGACACCGCCGATCCCTGAAAATGCAATTTTAATCTCCATACTATTTTCTTTCCGATTCGACTCCAAAAGTATGTTTTTTGTCAGAAAGATCAAAAATGAGGGGGAATTAAATAATTGTAACGAATAAGTGACAGAATGATTCTATGATAAAGGATCCTGAGGGTGCTTTGTTTATGGCCCTATGTTGGCCGCCGGGGACTGTGTAAGTCCCGCGGACAAGGCGCCCGCAGGATCGAAGACTTTATAAGCTAAAACGTTATGCCGAAGCTGAACATACCGATGTGTTCGTAAACTGTGCTGAGCAGGCCTAATATCAGAATACCTGCCGTGCAGACAATCAGGCTGAGACGGGTATAGATATCGGAACGGACAGGGGCGATAGCCTCTTCGGTTTTGTTGATAAACATGGCTTTGACAACCAGCAGATAGTAATAGAGGGAAATGATCGTATTCAGCAGGGCGATGAATACCAATACATAAAATCCCTGTTCGGCTGCGGCGGCAAAGATGAAAAATTTACTGAAAAAACCGGCAAACGGAGGAATCCCTGCTAAAGAGAATAAAGCCAGCATCATGACGATACTTAACTTCGGATTCGTGGAATACAGACCGTTGTAGTCGTCGATCGTGATCTTGCCTGTCCGGTTTTCGATGATGGCGATTACCCCGAAAGCAGCCAGATTGGAGATCATATACACCAGAATATAATATACCAGTGACGTCATCCCGATAGCGCTTCCGCTGATCACTCCCAGCATAATATATCCGGCTTGTGAAACCGAAGAATAAGCCAGAAAGCGCTTCAAATTCTGCTGGCGGATGGCAAACAGGTTGGCTACGGTGATGGTGGCGATAATGATTACATACAGGATTGCCTGCCATTCTGTCACCAGATTACCGAATACTTTAAATAATAGAGTCATCAGTACGAAAGCTGCAGACCCTTTGGAAATTACCGAAAAATAAGAAGTCACCGTAGTCGGTGCACCTTCATAAACGTCGGGTGTCCATTGGTGGAAAGGCACCAGTGAAATCTTAAAAAACAATCCCACGATAAAAAATCCGAAGGCCATATATTGGAGCGGATTCCCTGAAATTCCTGCCGGTATGTCGGCAAAATAAAGTGTACCGACCGTCCCGTAGATCAGGGAAATACCGTAAAGCGACAATCCTGAAGCGAAAGTAGCCGAGAGAATATATTTAGCCCCGGCTTCTGCCGACTGGTGTTTGTATTTGTCGAATGCAGACAACACGGCCATCGGTATAGAGGCTGTCTCCAGACCGATGAAGAATAACAGAAAATTGCCCGCAGAAATCATGAAATACATACCCAGCAAGGAGGAGAACAGAATCAGGTAAAATTCTCCCCGGCGGATCAGTACCGACTCGCTGTTTACCCAATTGTAAGCCTGGAGCAGGACAATAAGCGTACCTGTGTTCAGGATAGTTTTTACGATCGAACCGATGGGGGTGCACACATACATCCCTCCGAAAGCCTCTGCCGTCCCGGCAGGAAAAAGATTCAGCAGTGTATGGGCCAGAAACAATACACAGGCTACCGGATGAAAATATTTCAGGCTTTTCTGAGAGCCGAACAAGTCGTATACCAGCAGGATCAACATGACGGCGATCAGTGAAAGCTCTTCTTTTAGGAACAGAAAATTAGAATATCCCATATTTAATAATTTTACGATTTACGATATCTTAAAACGGCCACAATCCGTTTAAACTTTCCCGGATCATATCCGATATCCACAACGGAGCCAGCCCTATCCCTGCAATGGCAAGGATCAGGACGATGACTGAAAAACGTTCGTACCATACGGCATCGGTCAGTTGCAGGTGGTGTTCGTCAACCACTTTACCATAGAGTAGTTTACCGACAACCCGTAGGATATAGACGGCAGTGATCACAATCGAAGTGCAGGCCAGGATAGTCATCACCCGGTGGAATACATCGGCATGCTGAAAGGAACCGACAAAAATAGTCATCTCGGCTACAAAACCGCTTAGACCGGGAAGTCCTAATGAAGCCAAACCGGCGATCACGTAGCAGGTCCCCAGGAAGGGGATGATTTTCATCAGGCCTCCCATTTCCCGGATATCCCGGGTATGGGTCCGTCCGTAAATCATACCGATCAATGCGAAGAACAATGCTGTCATCAGTCCATGGCTCAGCATCTGCATAATGGCTCCTGTCACGGCCGTTTGATTAAGCATCAGGATTGCGAATAATACCAGACCGCAATGGCTGACCGAAGAATACGCATTGATGTATTTCAGGTCGGTTTGGACGATAGCCGAATAAGCACCGTAAACCACACTGATACCCGTCAGGATAATGAATATCCACGAAAGTTCTTTAGCTGCTTCGGGCATAAGGCAAATGGCCACCCGGAAACAACCGTAGCCTCCCAGTTTCATCAGCACGCCGGCGTGAAGCATCGACACCGCTGTGGGCGCTGAAGCATGACCGTCGGGACTCCAGGTGTGGAAAGGAAAGAGAGCTCCCAGTACACCAAAACCGATAAAGGTAAGCGGGAAGAACCACCGTTGCAATTCGTCCGGAATATGCTGACGCGCAATGTCAAGAATGTTCATGCTTGTCGCTCCCGAATTGAAATAGATACCCAATATCCCGACGAGCAGCAGGGCCGAACCACCCATCAGCATCAGGGTCAGCTTCATGGCTGCATATTCTTTTTTACCGGTGCCCCAAACTCCGATCAACAGGTACATCGGGATGAGGGCGATCTCATAAAACATAAACATGGTGAAGAGGTCGGTGGAGATGAAAAAACCGAAGACACCGATACTCAACAGACAAAACCACATAAAGTATTCCCGGGGCAAGAGTTCCATTTTCCACGAAGTGAATATGCCGGTGAATACGATAATGGAAGATAATAATAACATAGCGACCGAAATGCCGTCGACCCCCACCGAATAATGAATATGAAACGGGGCATACCACACGCTGCTGGCGGTGAAAAGCATTTCTGCCGTATTTCCGCTGTTCCTTTCTCCCAGAAACAATACTGTCAGTGCTACGGCAAGAAGCAGCAAGAGGGAAGCTCCTGTCGCACAAACTGCACGAATTTGTTTGATGTCCGATGCCAAAAGTAAACCTCCTAACATCAAAACCGGGATCAGAACGAATAAGGATAAGAAATTCATAATGTTCAATTTTATAATTTACGATCCTATATCAACACCACTAATAAAACAAGCAATAAAGTGCCCACCAGGAAAACAAAAGCATACTGTTGGATTTGTCCCGACTGTAATCCGCGGATAGCGTACGACACCCGTTGGGTAATATAGGCCATTCCGTTCATGGTACCGTCGATGATGTGGCGGTCGAACCAGGCGATCGGGCGGGATACACCGTTGAAAATGATTCGTTTGGTAATAAACAGGTAAAACTCGTCGATGTAAAAACGGTGATAGGCTGCTTTATAGAAATGGGCATACATATGTTGCAGCCGGTCGGGAATATCGCACTTCGATTTGTAAAAGAAAGTGGCGATACCGATGGCGATTAAAGCGATTATAATGCTGGGAATGGCGACACTCCAATCCAGGTGGATGTGGTAAACCAATCCGTCGCTGCTCACAAAATGCCCGAACGGGATGAAACCTGCAAAAAGTGTGATCG
Organism: Odoribacter sp. N54.MGS-14; assembly: GCF_000980295.1. Taxonomy (NCBI): domain Bacteria; kingdom Pseudomonadati; phylum Bacteroidota; class Bacteroidia; order Bacteroidales; family Odoribacteraceae; genus Odoribacter; species Odoribacter sp. N54.MGS-14. The sequence continues at coordinate 14,742 of NZ_LARL01000039.1, forward strand.
CGGCAAGGATCATCAGGGGAATGGTCATCGAGCGGGGAGCTTCGTGGGGAGTATGTGCGTACTGTGACGGAGTGCCCCAGAAGATATTGTAGTAGAGCCGGAACATGTAAAAGGCTGTCAGACCGGCAATAAAACTCATCAGGATACCGAAATTCGGGTTGAAATCGAAAACGGCTGTCAGAATCTCGTCTTTACTGAAAAATCCGGAAAAAGGAGGAATTCCCGATATGGCCAGACAAGCGACGAGGAAGGTCAGATGCGTAAAAGGCATATATTTACGCAGACCACCCATGCGGCTCATTTCATTGCTGCCGATGGTATGGATGATGGCTCCTGCGCAAAGGAAGAGCAGGGCTTTGAACATGGCATGTGTGAAAAGGTGGAACATCGAAGCCATATAGCCGAGTCCCTGATGGCCTCCCATACCCGAGACTCCGAGCGCAACCATCATGAAACCGATCTGAGAGATGGTAGAAAAAGCCAGTACCCGTTTGATATCGGTTTGTACGCAGGCTACTACGGCTGCATACAACGAAGTAAAAGCCCCCACATAACCGATGCCGACCAACACATCCGGGGCTGCACTGACGTATACAGGGAACAGACGGGCCACGAGAAAAACGCCGGCAACCACCATCGTTGCTGCATGAATCAGAGCCGATACCGGGGTAGGACCTTCCATCGCGTCCGGTAACCAGATGTGTAATGGGAACATTGCCGATTTTCCGGCACCACCGATGAATATCAGAGCCAAGGCCCAGCTCATCACGGAAGCTCCCATGAAAGTGACACCTGCAGCTCCTGCAAAAACGGAAGCATCACCGGAAGTCAACAATTCGAAGCTGAATGTCTTGGTGAAATACGACAGCAACAGAATGCCCAGTAAAAAGCCCAGGTCGGCAAAACGGGTGACGATAAACGCTTTTTTCGAAGCTGCGATGGCTTCGGGTTTTGTATAGTAGAATCCGATCAGCAGGTAGGAAGAAACACCCACCAGCTCCCAGAAAATATACATCTGGAAAATATTGGGAGCTACTACCAGACCTAACATAGAAAAGGTGAACAAGGATAGAAAAGCGTAGTAACGCTGAAAACCGCGTTCGCCTTTCATATAGCCCATACTATAAATATGTACCATCAGCGATACTGTTGTGATGACCACCAGCATCATGACAGAAATCGGATCCAGCAATATACCCAGATCGATGTGGAGGGCTTCTGTGAAACGCAGCCATTCGAAATCGACAGGCATTATCCGGGCAAATACTCCGTCTACCCGGGGAGCTGAAAAATAAAGTCCTGCAGTGATATAGGCCAGGCCTGTTGTGACAGCCAGAGAGAGGCTGCCGATATAGCCGGCTGTGTTCGGACGGAGTTTCATCCCGAATAATCCGAGCACCAGGAAAGTGAGCATCGGAAGCAGGAGGATCGATATTGTATATTCCATAATCTGAAGTTTAGTCTTTCAATTTATTTAAATTCTTCACCTGAATATTCCGGATGTTCCGGTATATATTGATAATGATTGCTATGGCCACTGCTGTTTCACAGGCCGATATTCCGATAGCGAACAGGGTGAAGAAAAAACCTTCCAGTTGGTCCGGGAATAAAAAACGGTTGAAAGCCACAAAATTGATATCTACAGAATTCAGAATCAATTCAATAGAAATCAATACCGCTAACATATTCCTGCGGGTCATAAATCCGTAGATTCCGGCGAAAAACATGATCGTGCTGATCACCAGATAATATTCCATCGTTATTTCCATACTATTCAATTTTCATGTTTAACGTTTCCGGGCGATCAGGATACCCCCGATAATACAAGCCAACAACAAAACACTGATTACCTCGAAAGGTAACAGATACTGGTATTTCTCCGTCCCCATCAAAGCGGTTCCGATCACTTTCTGGTTGATCTCACCGGGTACGAAATGCGATACCGGGAACGAGTGGGTAAGTGTGATGAAGATACAGAGGGCTGCACCTCCTACCGCAGCCAGTATGCCGGCAAAAAATTTGCTGTTTTTGATCTTGTCGGCTTTCTTATTGTCGGAACTGGTCAGAAGAATCGAGAATACGTATAATACAATGATACCTCCGGCATATACAGTCAGCTGTACAGCTCCCAAAAAGGAATAGTTCAACTCGAAATATATACCTGCCGTAGCAAATAACACGAACAGCAGATAAGTCGCCGAACGCAATATCCGCTTCGTGGTGACGGTCAGTATGGAGCAGACGACGATCACTGCTGCCAAAAATAAAAAGACCGCTTGGGGGAGAGTTATATTCATAAGATTTCTTTTATAATATACTTAATTCAATCTTTTGCCGGTCAGGCTTCATTTTTGGTTTCCAACCTGGAACCTTCGTGGTTTAGTTGGAGTACCAGTTTCTCACGGGTAAAAACGGCGTGTTCGTAGGTCGGGATAAAAGTAATGGCCTGATGGGGACAGCTCCGCACACATAGCTGGCAATACAGACAGCTACCGTGGTCATACAGATACCGCACCAGTACCTTTTTCTTTTTTCCGTCTTCGGTAGTTACCATTTCCGATTCGACACGGATGGTATCGTTCGGACAATTCATTTCACAGATACCACAGGCGACGCAATGGTGTTCGTTGCGTTCGTTGTGGGGCATCGTCAGCTCACCCCGGAAACGGTCGAACATTTTCAGGGTAGCCCGGTTCTCCGGATATTTTTCAGTAGTCTTGGGGGTGAAAAATTCCCGGAGGGTAATGCTCATTCCTTTCAGTAATGAACCTAAACCATTGAAAAATGAACTGAAATATTCTTGTGTACTTCTCATAAATCTTGCTAAAAATGTAATTTGAATACCACCACAAAGACCATCAGGAACAGGTTACACAAATTAATGGGCAACAGGTATTTCCATTCCAGTGTCAGCAACTGGTCGATACGCAGGCGGGGGAATGTCCATTTAAACCACATGATGATAAATACCATAACGGCACTTTTTCCCAGAAACCAAAAGATCGAAGGGATGTAGTCCATCACGGTGTTGAAATTTTCCCAACCCGGTATATGTAAAGGCATCCAGCCGCCCCAGAATAAGGTAGTCGCTACGGCTGCCACAATAAACATATTGACGAATTCGGCCACGTAGAAGAAACCGAAGTGCATGCCCGAATATTCGGTATGGTAACCTGCTGTCAGTTCCGATTCGGCTTCGGGTAAGTCGAAGGGACCGCGGTTGGTTTCTGCCGTACCTGCGATCAGATAGACGATAAAAGCGATTAAAGCCGGGAGATGGCCTTTAAAGATAAACCAGCCGTCTGCCTGGCTTTCGACAATCGTCGAGAGCTGCATGCTGCCGGTAAGCACTACCATCGTCAGGATCGATAACCCGATCGATAGCTCGTAGCTGATCATCTGGGCTCCGCTTCGCATGGCCCCGATCAGGGAGAATTTGTTGTTACTGGCCCAACCTGCCAGCAAAATACCGACAATACCGATGGAGGATACTGCGATCAGGAAAAATATCCCGACATTGAAATCGATAATCTCCAGCCCTTTGGCAAAAGGTATACAGCTAAAAGCCAATAAAGAGGCTATGATGACAATGTAAGGAGCCAGGTTGAACAGAAAACGGTCTACATGATTGATCTCGATGATCTCCTTGATCAGCATCTTGATCATATCGGTGACAGTTTGTATCATTCCGAAAGGACCTACCCGGTTCGGACCCAGACGGCATTGGAAGAAAGCACAGACTTTCCGCTCTGCATAAATCAGGCCGAGTGCCATGACTGCATAAGCGACCAATAAACAGACACCGACCAGGACAAATTCAGTGGTGGTGACCAGCGAGGCGGGCAGATATTGGTGTAGGGTGGCGTCGACCCATTGTGTTACTACTCTAAAATCAAACATATCTTATTCTCATTTATCTTTCATCTATCATCTTTCATTTCTTATCGGTCGATGTCCGGAACGACATAGTCCAGTGAGCCGCCGATAGCGATCAGGTCGGCAATTTTGTTGTTGCTGGCGAGCAGATCGACTACCGATACCAGCGGAAGACCCGGCGAACGGAATTTCACCCGGTACGGGAATTTATCTCCGTGGCTTTCGATATATACACCGAATTCTCCCCGGGCGGCTTCGACACTCTTGTAGTATTGGCCTTCCGGAAGTTTGATGATCGGTTTGGTCTTAACGGCGAAATCTCCCTCCGGAATATTGTCGACCAGCTGCTCCAGAATGTGAAGCGATTCGACGATTTCATCCATACGCACCATGTAGCGGTTGAATGTATCTCCATGGTTGTAAGTGATTTCTTTGAAATCGACTTTATCGTATACCCCGTAAGGATGAATTTTACGGATATCGCATTTCCAGCCTGAGGCACGTCCCGAAGGACCGGTTACTCCATAGGAAATAGCATCTTCCAGAGAAAGAATACCGATGTCTTTCATCCGCTGCCGGGCGATAATATTACCGGTGAAAACACCATGATATTCTTTTAGCATAGGGGGCAGGTATCGGATGAAATCTTTGATCCTTGTGATCAGATTCGGATGGATGTCGGCCATGACTCCTCCGATGCAGTTGTAATTCTGAATCAAGCGGCCCCCACAGGTTTCTTCGAACATGTCCAGGATCTTTTCCCGGTCGCGGAATCCATAGAAGAAAGCGGTCAGGGCTCCCAGGTCCATACAGAAGGTGGACCAGAACAGAAGATGGGAAGCGATACGGGTCAGTTCGTCCATAATCGTCCGGATATATTTGGCCCGTTCCGGGATTTCCAGCCCCATCGCCTCTTCGATACACATACACAAGGCGTGACGGTTCATATGGGCCGAAAGGTAATCCAGCCGGTCGGTCAGTGCCAGAGTCTGGGGATAGGTGAGGGTTTCACACATTTTTTCGATACCCCGGTGGATATATCCACAGTTGACATCCACTTTTTTTACGATTTCTCCTTCCAGGGATACCCGGAAACGGAGCACTCCATGTGTGGCAGGGTGTTGGGGGCCGATGTTTACGACGTATTCGTCATCTTCGAAAATAACGTTTTCCCTTGCTTCGATCGTCCCTTCTTTTGTCAATTCCAGGGTAGGGGTTGCATCCGGGCTGCTTTCACTTTCCAGACGGATGGGGTTGATCTTTTCGTCCGCATCGTAATCTTTACGCAACGGATAACCGATCCAGTCGTTCCGCAGGAATAACCGACGCATGTCGGGATGGTTGATAAACCGGATACCATAAAAATCGAATACTTCACGTTCGTTGAGGTTGGCTGTAGCCCAAATGTCCGAGACACTCGGCAATTCGGGATTCTCCCGGTTTTCGGTTTCAACCCGTAAGGCCAGGTCGTGACCGTATTTGCTGGATCTCAGATGGTACATGACGCCCAGGGTTTCGCCCCAGTCCATACCGGTCATACATACCAGAAAATCGAACGAAGTATCCTCGTCATTGCGCAAACGAAGGGCCAGATCATGAAAAGAGGTACGTGGAACGCTGACGAACCATATTCCATGTTTTTCTTCCAGGACGGCTTCCGGTACAATACTTAATATCTTCTCTTTCATAAATTGTTCGGATTACATTGGGGGGTAGCTTCGTCATTACTGTCCCTGGGGTCTTGCTGTTTGTTGGCTCCTCCGAGGAATTTCTCGACTTTGATTTTCCGTTGCAGCTGCATCATGCCGTAAAGCAGCGATTCAGGACGGGGAGGACAACCGGGAACATAGACATCTACCGGTAATATTTGATTTACACCTTTTACGACATGGTAGGATTTCTTGAACGGTCCGCCCGATATGGCACATCCCCCCATAGCGATGACATATTTGGGTTCGGCCATCTGATCGTACAACCGCCGTAATACCGGAGCCATTTTGTGAACGATAGTACCGGCAACGATGATTACATCCGCTTGCCGGGGACTGGCCCGGGTGACTTCAAACCCGAAACGGGCAAAATCATAACGTGCCGCACCCACTGCCATGAATTCAATACCACAGCAGCTGGTGGCAAAAGTAAGAGGCCATACCGAATTCGAACGCCCCCAGTTGATGAGATCGTCCAGGCATCCCACAATGATGTCGGTGCCGTTGGCCCTAAGTTGTTCGAGGTACTCATTATCTTTAAAGTCCTCATATTTCATTGATTTTATCTTGGGTTGTTTCATCGTTTTTCCGTTATTTTTTGTTCTGACTTTCCCCTTCTCTTCATCTCCAGCCTTTTGCTTTTAGCCTTTTACTTTTTACCTTTTTTTACTTCCATTCCAGTGCCCCTTTTCTCCAGGCATAGGCTAAGCCGAGGATCAGGATAACCATGAAAAACAAAATGTTGATCAATCCGTCGATACCTGCGTCCTGTACGGTGACGGCCCAGGGAAATAAAAATACCGCTTCTACATCGAACATCAGGAACAGGATCGCAAACAAATAATAACCGGCTTTGAACTGCATCCACGAACGGCCACGGGTTGGAATACCGCATTCATAAGCTTCTCCCTTTTGCCGGTTATAAGAACGGGGAGATACGATGCGGGCGACGCCAAGGGCAATCCCCACTAAAGCAATAGCCGTAAGAATTACGACAATTAATAAGGTCAAATTCATAACAGAATATGTTTAAAAAATACCTAAAATACTGAACTATCGGCGTCCGTTTCCAGACGATACTTCTTTATTTGAACGAATCGGCGATTTAAATAATAATTTTTTGTAGCGTATAGATGTAGTAGTCGGTGTGATCCGGCCCGGTGAAAACTGCTTGCCGGGGAATGAATTTATTCAAGGGATCTTCTGCCGGTGATTGTATTTTATTATGCCTGGACTGAATAAATAACCTGATGAAAACTTTTTTATCCAGCGTTTTGTGTGTGGTTTCTTCCGTGAGGTCACCTGCATTGAAATGCAGGAAAGATACGAGTGAGTCCAGCATATTATCCGCTTGATTAATAATCGTGATATTAGACTGGACAGGAAGACATACCTTGGGGGCATCGTTGGCTTTACAGGTCTCTGACAAACAGTTACCTGTTACAAATAATAATATGATCCATTTAATAATTTGCACACTCATTTTTTTGAACGTGCGAATATACGATTTAATTTTTAGGTTTGGGATACAATTTATATTAAAAAAAACTGAATTAATTCGGCAATATTCCTTTACCTTTGCCAGTGATTACTGAGTGGGAGGCCTATCTTCAATCCTCTGTTTAAATAAATCGCTATGGATAAATTACTTTCTCCGATGCAGGATTTACAACAACAATCGGCCATGCTGCAAAAAGAATACGAATATGAAAAAGAGTTGTATCGTCAGCAGACCCGTGAGGCCGGTATTCCGAAGCGAATCCAGCAGGGAGTGTGTTGGTTTCCGGTGAAGCTGGGGGCCGATCGGTATAATTCACTCAACCAGCTGACAGTCGAAGTAACGCGTACAGAGACGGAAGAGACTGAACATAGCTTTGAATACGGACGTCCTGTTTGTTTTTTTAGGATTTCGGCTGATAGGCAGATCCGTTATTTCAACTTTTCTGCCGTGATCAGTTATGTACAGGATAATAAAATGGTAGTTGTACTTCCCGGACCGCAGGTATTGCCGGAATTAGTCGTTACGGGTGAGTTGGGGGTACAGTTGTATTTTGACGATACTTCGTATAAGACGATGTTCGCTGCCCTGCGTGAGGTGGCAGAGGCAAAGGGGAATCGTACGGCTCGTTTGCGGGAGGTATTACTGGGTAAAGCACCTGCACTTCGGCGGGAGACCGGTCCGGTGCGTTTCCCCTGGCTGAATGCTTCGCAGGAGAAGGCAGTGAATCAGGTGTTGTGTGCAAAAGAGGTGGCTGTCGTACACGGACCTCCTGGAACCGGTAAGACGACGACATTGGTGGAGGCTGTTTATGAAACCCTTCACCGTGAAAATCAGGTGATGGTGTCTGCCCAGAGTAATACGGCGGTGGATTGGATTGCAGAAAAACTGGTCGATCGGGGTATCCCCGTGCTTCGTATCGGAAATCCTACCCGGGTAAACGATAAGATGCTCGCTTTTACTTACGAACGTCGTTTCGAGGCACATAGCGACTATCCGGAATTGTGGCAAATTAGAAAGACTATACGGGAGATGACCGGCCGTTTACGTAAAAGCGGGCGTGAAGACCGGGAGCGTTTGCATAATCAGCTGACTAAATTGCGGGTAAGGGCGACCGGCTTGGAGATACGTATCGATACGGAGTTGTTTACCGAAGCCAGGGTTATCGCCTGTACCTTGGTGGGTGCGGCTAGCCGGGTATTGGAGCGTAAACGCTTTTCTTCTTTGTTTATCGATGAGGCTGCCCAGGCGATCGAAGCGGCTTGTTGGATCGCGATCTCCCGGGCCGACCGGGTGATTCTGGCCGGCGATCATTGCCAGCTACCGCCGACGATCAAATGTATAGAGGCTGCCCGGGGAGGGCTCGGCCGTACTTTGCTGGAGAAGGTGGTGCTGCACAAACCGGAGACCGTGTCTTTGTTGAAAATCCAATACCGGATGCATGAAGATATTATGCGCTTCCCTTCCCGCTGGTTTTATCATGATGAGTTGGAAGCGGCACCGGAAGTGAAATACCGGGGTATCCTCGATTTCGATACGCCTGTCAGCTGGATCGATACTTCAGAACTGGATTTACAGGAAAAAGCAGTGGCAGAAGGAACCGGACGTCTGAATACCGGAGAAGCCGAATTGTTAGTCCGGGAACTGAAAAATTATATGGAACGGATCGGAATCCGGCGTATTTTGGAGGAGCATATCGATTTCGGGGTGATATCACCTTATCGGGCACAAGTCCACTATTTAAGGCATCTGTTGAAAAAAGAGCCGTTCTTTCGTCCTTGCCGTCGCCTGATCACCGTGCATACGGTTGATGGTTTTCAAGGGCAAGAGCGGGATGTGATTATGATCAGTCTGGTCAGGGCCAACGAAAAAGGGCAGATCGGTTTCTTGCGGGATCTGCGGCGTATGAATGTAGCCATTACCCGGGCCCGGATGAAATTACTGATTTTGGGCGAAGCGGTGACGTTGACCAGACATCCTTTTTACCGCGAGTTGTATGAATATATCGGTGGGCTCCGGTGAGATCAGAATAATTCTTGCCGGATATGTTCGATATCTGCTTCGTCGATGGTGTCGATGATGTTATCGAATATCATGTGAAAGCCGAAAATACCTTCAACCATTTCATCGATGGCATGTTGTTTGGGAACATGCTGAAAAACCATTCGGTACATGGCTGCTACGGCTCCTGTCCGGTCGCTGCCATGCCAGCAATGAAAGAGTAGGGGACCTTTCCGGTCGCGGATGATCTGCATGGCAGTGACCAGATCGTCCAGCCTGAGCAATGTGGCCCGGGTGGGGAGGTGATGCAGGATCAGCGAGGTGCCCTGTGCTTCTTTGGTGTCGGTGTGGTAGCAACGGAGATTCAGTATTTCCCGCATACCGAATTTTTCCAATTCCCGGAAGCAAGCTGCGGACGGCTGGTCCGAACGATATACCCCGTCTCCGATCCGGTAGAAGTTTTTCAACCGGCATTTATTACCCAGGGTGATTTTCTCTGTCTTCAGGTCCGGTAGGTGAATGGTGTATGGATACATGGTTGGTTTGGATTTCATTTGTTTTTTTATTGATCAGAATAAATCCGGTCACGATCAGGGCCAAAGCAATCGGATCGTGCCACGAAAATTTCTGTAGTCCCATCAGGATGGAAACAGCAGCACCGGTGACCGGCAGGACGTATTTATAAGCACTTTCTACGAAGGGGGTGATGTAGTTTAGGGCGTAAACACTTAAAAAATAGCCGATCACGGTGGCAACGAAAAGTATATAACAAATTTCGAGCCAGATGTGAAGGGGAGCCTGGGCGGAAAATAAAGGTGATCTGACCAGATCTGACAGCCCGAAAGGTAAGCTGATGATCATCGAAGATAAGCTCATCCATTTCATGACGGTGACCGAATCGAATTTTTGGGTATAAGGTTTGATCAGGATCAGAAAGAAGGAGTAAGAAACCGAAGAGCAGAAAACCAGGACATCGCCTCCGAACGAGTCTTTCACCAGGCTTCCGGTGTGGGGCATAATGGAGGCATAAAGGGCGCCTGCAATACCGAGTAGAATACCGAAGGCTTTGTATTTGGTAAATACGGTATGCAGAAAAATAACCGCCAGGGCAATGACGATGATCGGTTGGGTGGTGCGGATGACAAAAGCATCGATAGGCCCGGTCAGTGAAAGTCCATTGATATAAAACAATAAGTTACCTCCTAAGCCGAGTATACCGCCCAGTATCATCATCCCGATTTCTTTTTTTGGGGGGTGCGGATGATCGGAAGAAGTCGGGAAATAAAGGCCGATTAGCCAGAAAACCAGGGTGCTGGCAGAGCAACGGAGTAACACCAACCCGTTGGGACCGATCCATTCGGGAATGATGACTTTCATAAAATTGGTGTTGAAACTATAAATGAAAGTGGTGGCCAGAATCATCAGATGACCGATATAAGCTTGGGATTTGGGCATATGTTCTTTTTAAGTTACTCAGCGATTCGGTAACTTTTTAAACGTTGGAAACTTTACTTTGTTACAGAACGTTTAATAAGCAATATACGATTTTATAAATAATAAAAATAAAACATATGAAGACAGTGATTGATAGGGCGAATACACGGGGACATGCTGATTACGGCTGGCTGAATACCTGGCATACTTTTAGTTTTGCAGACTATTATAACCCACAGCGGATTCATTTCGGGGCTTTACGGGTGCTGAACGACGATACCGTTACCCCCGGAATGGGGTTCGATACCCATCCCCACAAAAATATGGAGGTGATCTCGATTCCTTTGAAAGGTTACCTGAGGCATGGAGATAGTCTGGAGCACAGTGAGGTGATTAGTCCCGGGGATATTCAGGTGATGAGTACAGGTAGCGGGATTTATCATAGTGAATTCAACGATAGTAAAACTGAAAATCTGGAGTTTTTACAGATTTGGGTTATTCCTCGTGTAAACAATACTAAGCCGGTCTATAAAAGCTATGATATCCGCCAGGTAGACATGAAAAATCGTTTTGGCTATATAGTGGCTCCTGATGGCACTGCTCCTGGCGGTATTTTACAGGATGCCTGGTTTGCATTGGGAAAGTTAGAGAAAGGTAAAAAGATCGGGTATCATCTGCACCAGAAGAATACAGGCGTTTATTGTTTTGTCATCGAAGGTGAAATCTGTATCGAAGGTACTGATTTGTCGCGGCGCGATGGTATGGGTATCACGGAGACAGACCATTTTCAGGTGGAGGCACGGAGTGAGGCTTATGTGTTGTTGATAGAAGTGGCTATGATTTAGCGTTCATCGAAGACTAAAGTTTGTAAAAATGATTTTCTTGTAAAGAAAAAACTTTATTTTTGAATGAAGAAAATGGAAAACAGGAAAATCATACACATCGATATGGATGCATTTTATGCTTCTGTCGAGCAGCGTGATCATCCCGAATACCGGGGAAAACCTTTGGCCGTAGGACGCCCGGAGGAGCGGGGTGTGGTGGCTGCTGCCAGTTATGAAGCCCGTAAGTTCGGTATTCGTTCGGCAATGTCTTCTATGCAAGCTCTTAAATTGTGTCCTGATTTAATTTTTGTACGGGGACGTATGGAAGATTATAAAGCCGTGTCGGAAGAGATCCATCGGATCTTTCATGAATACACGGACCTGATAGAACCTTTAGCTTTGGACGAAGCTTTTTTGGATGTCACCGAAAATAAAAAGAATATTCCTTTAGCCGTAGACATTGCCCGGGCTATTAAAAAAGAGATTCGCGAGAAATTGGGGTTGGTGGCTTCGGCCGGAGTCTCTTATAATAAATTCCTGGCGAAGATTGCTTCGGATTATCGCAAACCGGACGGTCTTTTTGTTATCCATCCCCGTAAAGCAGCTGCTTTTATCGCTCGTTTGCCTATCGAAGTATTTTGGGGGATTGGTAAAGTGACTGCCCATAAAATGCATGCACTGGGGATACATAACGGAGCACAACTCCGCAATTGTTCGTTGGAATTTCTTAACCGGAATTTTGGGAAGGCCGGCCAGTTGTATTACGATTTCTCGCATGGGGTAGATCTTCGTCCTGTGGAGGTGGTCCGGATACGTAAATCGGTTGGGTGTGAGAATACTTTCGAAAAAGATCTGACAACCCATACTGCACTGATTATTGAGCTGTGGCATGTGGCCGATGAATTGATCCGGCGTTTAGGGAAAGCCGGATTCAAAGGACATACGTTGACGCTGAAAATCAAATTCCACGATTTTACACAGAAGACCCGTAGCATCAGTGTAGGACACGAATTGTATACAATGAAAGAAATTCTGCCTTTAGCCAAGCAGTTGTTAGCCGGTTTGCAGCTGACTCATTACCGTATCCGGTTGATGGGACTTACCGTATCTAATCCGGTTTCTTCTCCCGATGATCCGGAACAAGGGATTCCGACCCAGTTGGAAATTAATTTTTAACCGGTAGCAGTAAGGTAACCGATTTACGCATTTTCAATGCGGATGGGAGAATCGTCCGGCCGGTCTGGGACCGGAGTCTTGTGGATCTGCATCGGAAATGCGTTGGTCAGAAGGGGAAAAGGCCGCTTACACTTTGTAGCTATAAGTCAGTCCTTTGTTGGGAGCAGCATATAAGTTAGTGATTTCAAAATTGATATCGCCTCCCTGGATATTGTTTTCTAAACGGATTTCGATACGATGGCGGCACTGAGGTTGGATGGTATATTCCCTGAAATAAACGAGACCGGGATTATGCCGGGTCTTTTTGAGATGGAAGGTCAGATCGGAATTGTTTTTCAGGGTAATAACGATGCTTTTTTCATTTCGTTTTATATCCTCGATGTCGATCGATTTTTCGAATAACTCTTTCAGCCATTGTTCTTCGGCGATAACTTTCTCATCCATATATACTGCAGTCCTGCGATGTAATAAAGCTTCACGGATTCCTTCAGCCGAACGTTCCCGGACAAATACGAAGGTCATCGTACGGTGTTGGCCCCGTGCAAAATCGATATCTGTCTGGATGGGTTGATGGATATCCGATGTGCCGATCATGGTCAGTTTCTTTTCCATACACCAGCGTTGTGCTTCCGGGGAGTATTTTTTCCCATTAGCGACTTCTATACCCTGCATATATCCTTCTTCATACAGACGGGTATGTTCATTCCACCAGAGGGTCGTATCGGGTTGTTGACGGTCCCAACCCGGATGATTCCAGAAAATGAATGCATTTTGCCGGCGTGCTGCTTTGAACGAATCCATATATTCCTTTTGTTCCAGGGCGTCGCAGTCGCTTAGAAAAATGGCATTGAAATGTCCGGGAGCCATCGGGCGGGTAATTTCGCTTCCTCTGATTAAAATTACCTGGTTATTCCGGGCTGTTTTCTCTGCAATTTCATAGGATCGGTTGTGCGAAGCAATAATATCCTGGCGATGGGGACGGTACTCCAGGTGTTCGGTCAGGGCGATCGCATCCAACCCCTCCCGGTAAGCTTCGTCGACACGTACCGTCGGCCAGACCAAACCATCGGAAAATACTGTATGTATATGGAAATCACATTTCAATGTCCGGTATCCTTCCGGATCGGGTACACGAATTTCATTTCTGACTTGAGCTTTACCCCAAAAAGCAAAACAGAGAATTAACACACCGATAATACTACTTTTTTTCATAATAGAGTTATTTAATCATTTATCCGGTTTCAAAAGTAAATCCTGGAAATGACAGAGTGGTTGCCAAAAAGTGAAGAAAATAATAAGTAAGGCAGTTATATACATATTTACACTTATAAGCGTACAGTTAGAATAAACATGTATATAAACACCATAAGTAAATATTAGCTTGGTGGTCAATGATATGGGAGAATAAGTAGAGTTTTCACAGATTATTCATTGTATTTTTGTGTTTAAAATTTTGCAGCGAATAGAAAATGTCCTATATTTGTACCCGCAAAACAAAAGAGAGTTCTTTAAAACAAGGGCAGTTACCAGAGTGGCCAAATGGGGCTGACTGTAACTCAGCTGGCGTAGCCTTCGGTGGTTCGAATCCATCA
>NZ_LARL01000003.1:0-88318 GCF_000980295.1 Odoribacter sp. N54.MGS-14
ACAGGATACCTAGCCGTATAAATCCGTACGTCGGAAGCGATGAGCCCCCGCTTCCCGAGTGCGATCCGGTTAAAACCGACAAAGGTACAACCAGTGTTTACCACCACCCGATCACCTATATGAATATTACAACCATAACCTCAACTAAAAGCATGCCCGACCGCTCCCCCCTGTACCGATACTTCCGAACATCCCGCACAACAAAACTTGTTTTTCCTCTTTCCCTTCATAAGGTAAGAAATTATACTTCATCAATAAACAATGTGTTTTTCTTTTCAGCTCAGGAAAAACGGGAACATGACAATCATACCACTCACCGGCCAGACATTTTTCCAGTTCTGTTTTCATAAGCCAAACTATCCGGTTTACAGTACAGTCACTATCTCATTCACCGGTTTCCTGACAGAAACACATGCCGGGAAGCGTTTACATACCCCAGGGAGATGATCACGACAGGCTCCTGCCATCCGGTAACTACAATCGAGATTTCACCCGTCCGGATCGAAATTATAACCCCATCAACTCCAAAATCCCTGTACCGCTACAGCCAAACAAATATGTTCGGCCGCTATCGCCGCACCGATATCTGCATGGTTCTTCTTATCCGGATTCCGTACCCAGCCAACCACTTTATCGATACAAAATGACAATATACACCGGAGCGCCGGCAAACCATTACCGATCGTAGCATTGCCGTACTTGCTGTTTTCGTGCTTCACTTTTATAACATGCCAATCATCAACCCGGCTGTATTTTACGCCATAAAACGGATAAATCGCTGGTAGAAACGATCATCCGGAAGTACGTAAACCGGAATCTCTACAGTAAAAAGATTATCGCCCAGGTAATCAATACCACCATCATTGTTGTCGCCCGCAATATCGCCCTGTTTCTTCCCCGGCAAATGAATAAATGTCCGGAAGAAAGAGCTTTGAATATCCTGCAATATATTCAATCCAATATTCATCGTTCCGAGAAGATCAATACCCCGGCGACAAACTGACATTTCGGAATCTCACCCTTATCCGGGACGGTTAATAAAAACATGCCAGGTTGAGTCCAGTTTCAATTCTACCCTAGTTCAATTAAAAGTAGGAATAAACCGTACCCAACCACGTAGCCATATACGGTTTCAATTCTACCTTAGTTCAATTAAAAGCTACCGAAAGCCGGGATACCTGATTTCGATTCCCTGAGTTTCAATTCTACCTTAGTTCAATTAAAAGCTCCTCCGGCAATGGCGCTAAGATCGGCTCCTCCGGGTTTCAATTCTACCTTAGTTCAATTAAAAGTTAATCGAGGTAAGTGAAGTATCAAGGACATTCGGGTTTCAATTCTACCTTAGTTCAATTAAAAGCTTAAAGTAAAAGAAATACAGGTATTAAAAGAAGAGTTTCAATTCTACCTTAGTTCAATTAAAAGATGCTCTATAAAGGGGTTGTATTTGGAGTTTACGGGTTTCAATTCTACCTTAGTTCAATTAAAAGCATAAGCCGCAAAATGTGCAACAGGGTTTGTGTCATGTTTCAATTCTACCTTAGTTCAATTAAAAGGAATTATCGAGGTGTCCAACCTTGTCGAATTTAATCAGTTTCAATTCTACCTTAGTTCAATTAAAAGTTTCTTGCAAACATCGGCATTGGATATTCTGGTAAGTTTCAATTCTACCTTAGTTCAATTAAAAGTTAATGTATTCGCCTCTATCTTGTTGTTAAACTCAAGTTTCAATTCTACCTTAGTTCAATTAAAAGCTCTTTCTTTTACACTTTAAAGTTACGCATAAAAAAGTTTCAATTCTACCTTAGTTCAATTAAAAGTAGCCGGGCTTTGGTCAGAAACAGCACTTGAAGATTGTTTCAATTCTACCTTAGTTCAATTAAAAGATTTTTCCTGCATTTTCTCCATCAGTTTTTCCTCACGTTTCAATTCTACCTTAGTTCAATTAAAAGACATACCTAAATATCCATATAGTTATGACGGGGCAGAGTTTCAATTCTACCTTAGTTCAATTAAAAGACTGGAACATGAAGATGTGGCGGCAAAAGTACCGCTGTTTCAATTCTACCTTAGTTCAATTAAAAGTTCGGACGATGATTTCAGGCCCTTTGACGTGTACAGGTTTCAATTCTACCTTAGTTCAATTAAAAGCCGGACAGTAGGCTCAAAAGTAAGGCCGTTTAGTTGTTTCAATTCTACCTTAGTTCAATTAAAAGCGGCAGAATTTTGGCATAATTCCGGGTTATCATTTTCGTTTCAATTCTACCTTAGTTCAATTAAAAGCCGTTAAAAACGCCAACAAATATACTTCAAAATCAATGATTTATCATCCATTTATTCTCATTTTTTACAAACATTTGCAGTCGACCTTCAATTCTTAAATTTACCCTGACCTTCGACAACAACTTTTAAATTATTCATTTTCAACATGTCAAAGAACTATTATTCCATTTCTATTGTAATTACTCTCTCAACCCCCAATCATTTTTTTAAGGTCGACGCTATAAAAAATTAGAAACGCTGGCTTTTTCATCTCCTATAATCTCTTTTTCCAGCCATTTTTCGTCCCGGCTTTTAAAGAAAATCAAACTATCCTTTTCATCCATAAGATTCCGGGCTTCCGATGTTAATTGCTTCAACTGTACTTCTGAAATCTCCCCTTCAAATACACTGTTTTGTATCCATGAAAGGTAACGCCGGCACAATTTCAACATTTTAGCCGTCCGCTTCTGATCGACATCATATACTAAAATGACATACATTACCACCACATTTTCAAAGGTTTATATTCTTCCATCCCCAATAAATGCTTGGTCAGTTTATAACATTCTAATTTAATCAAATGCCTGTAACTGACACTTCTTCCCAACTTCCGGTGTTTTATCGTCTCTTTCGTCCTCTCTTCCCATTCCTGGGCTACTTTTTTCATAGAAGATTGCTTTAGCAGACATCGATTTAAGTGTTGATCGAAATCCGATTCCCTTAACTGTTTACGGTTAAACATGGAGAAAATCAATCGGTCCGCCAATATGGGTTTAAAGATTTCTGCCATATCCAGAGCCAGAGAATAACGCCTTTCCCCCGGCTCATGCAGAAAGCTGATCGTCGGATTCAATTGGGTATGATAAATGGCATCCAGACATAACGAATAACACATACTGTTAGCAAAAGAAATCATCGCATTCACCTCATTGGAAGGTGGCATCTTTGTCCGGTTTCCCATGGAAAAACCATCGATAATCGTATCAAATGCCTCATAATAGGTTTGACGGATATTCCCCTCGATTCCCATCAACATCGGAATATCGGTTGCAGTAGCAATCAATGGAATATAGGCTTCTATCCGTTCAATCTGTTGCCTGGTATCTTTTCCCCGATTCGTATAATATCTCAGATTCTTCAACATGTTAAACGCTGCCCCATCGATAAAACTTCGGGCAATTGCCATCCGTTTTTCCTGCCGGATATGGTGCTTCATCTGGGCAATCTGCATCTTGCCGGATAACAGGTAATCTTTAGGCATAAACGAACCGGTATAATGTTCATAATAATCGAAAAAATGAACCGCCACCTGATGCTTACCCAGAAAATTGTACATCATACTATTGGTATCCAAACTACCGAATACAAAGAGATTATCTACGGTTTCAATAGGAATGTAACGGGGTTGCCCTTCCTGTCCCTCTTCGTCTACCGGAGTAAATTTCAGCGTATTATCCTTCCGGCTCAACCGCCCGGGATTAAATAAATAGTACGTCCTTTTCATAAAACAATTTTAAGTCCATTAAAAAACATTTATTCCCTGTTTCATTCCCCTTCTCCGGAATAACAAAATTCATAATATGAACAGGCTCCGCATTTTCCTTTGGATAAAGCAGGCGGACATGCCTCCTCCCCGATCAGCTGTCGGATCTCCACCTCCATCTGACGCAATATTTCCCGGTCCCCCTCTTCCAACTCCACCCGCATCGTCTCCCTCAGTAAAGGGTATTCCAACATCCCCACCACATCGGCTATTCCTTCCCGTTCAAACAAAAGCAAATAATATTTCACCTGCCAGATATACGCCTCCTCTTTCGATGTAGATTTTTTGATTTCATGAATCACCTTCTCTTTCGGATCATAAAAATCAATCACAGAACCACCGATTCTCACTTCTTCATATCTGGCTGCCCGGTTCGGATACGAAGTCTCATGTACCAGCTTTCCTTCCGTGACTACATCCGAGGTATGTTCCATCCGGATACCATTGGCATGTAACCACGTTTCCCGTTTACACACCTGATAAAGATTAATCAAAGTTCCTGTCACATTTATCATATAAAAGTTATATCTTTCAATGCTCTGTTATTCAATCCCATTTTATAGTCGTACAATTTTCCGTTCACCCCCTCATCTTCCCAATGGGATAAATAAAAATACCCCAACTTTTCTTCCCCCGTCCCCCCTTTCAACTCCTGCAATTCTTTCGAATAACCAACCAAAGAAAAAGTAAAACACGACAATATCCGCTGCATGATTTTAAAACCGACCTTTTCTTCCAGATCAAATTTTGCAGGATGATCACGATATACGAGACGTTCGTACACCTCCCACACTTCCTTTCCATCCAACAGTCCCTCACAAGGCACAACCCCAAAATCTTCCAGAAATTGAAGTTCCCGGTCAGAAAACAGACGCTCTTTAACACCTTCTGTCATCGAATCCACTTCTACCGGCAACGGTATAGGGACAAAAACAGTTTCATTCTGCTGCTCGATTACCTGAAAATTACGATCTACCTGTTGAAAATCCAACCCTTCGACAAATCTCAAAAATCCCGAACGGAAATTCTGCACATAAGTCTGTTCGTTCATCCAATTTATCTTCTCAAAAACCAATTCATACAAACATCCGAAATCTTTTTCACGAAGAATACGTTCATATTCACCGACAGAAATTTGTTCCCGGACCATCTGATATCTTTTATCTTTTCCATACAAGACACTTGCATTATCCAGTCGGAACAAATAGACTTCACAGCCCACTTTACAGGCATTCCGGTTTACCCTCCCGGCCAACTGTTCATCACTGTCGATCAAGGATATATTTTTAAATCCTAAATCCATATCGATATCGACCCCAGCTTCAACAACCTGTGTCGTGATTAGCAATATATTTTTCTTCCGGCTGAGCGGATTTTTCAGCTCATTGATAATTTCCCGCCTCCGGGGTTCCAGAATTGTCCCGGAGAGAAGGAATACCTCGTCAAAAAAGGGCTCCTTTTCTTGTATGAAAGCATAAAATTCCGCGGCAGATTTTTTAGTGATAAACTCTATTATGGTATGAACCGTCCCGTTCTTCCCCGGTTTATCCCGATATTCCACTGATTTCCCAAGAACAAAATCCGCTAAATCGTTCATATCGATCTCTTCCTGGAACAACTCAAACCTGAACTCCACTCTCCCGGCAAAATTTGGATTCTGCATATAAGATTTTGCCTGAGGCAACAAATCCACAAATCCGGTTCTTTCCTTCAAAGGAATTCTCAGTTTACCGATCTTAGGTAAAGTCGCGGACATCAGAATAAAACGAACCTGAAAAAAGCGGGCATAATGTTCAATCAAATAATACATTTTATCCCACAAAAGCGGATTATAGGTCTGCAATTCATCGATAACCACCACCGCATTCGCCAGGCGGTGGAGTAAATAATTCGCTTCCTTCCGGTTTGTTTTCAACATATCGAAGAACTTCACATGCGACATAACGCACACAGGAAAAAGGGCAAACAAACGATCGATATAATCCTGCTTTTTATCCGCATACAGTCCATCCTCTCTTTCCTCCGTTTTTTCATTAAATCCGGCTTTGGAATGTAACTCCGCCAGTTCCGTAGAAGTCAAGCCCAAAGCATTTTTCAGTGTCTGATTTGTCTGGGTAATCAGAGTCGTATAGGGAAATACATAAAATACTTTCTGAATCTCAGGATGGACGGCCATTAATTCAGTCACCGCCAGCATGGATAAATTTGTCTTTCCCCCTCCCGTCGGAGCCTCAATATAAAACAAACGATCATCAGAATGTTCACGAACGGTCCGGATGACTTCCACAGCCATTCCGGTTCGCAGCCGATTCAAGTGATCACCGGATTTTTCCTGCGGATACTCAAAAACAAATTTATCCAATTGTTCATATATCCCCCGGTTATGCTTGTAATTTCGCAGATGCCCGATCATTTCCTCTACCCGGTGACGGTCTTCAAAAATTCCGGCCTCTTTCACCTGTCTCCCAGTCATATATGCATGAGTCGCCAGATAATCGGCAGCCGCCAGAACAGAAGAATTCAATTTAATCAGCGCATACAAAGCAAAAGAAGCTTCCCGTTGCGCATCCGTTTCCTTTCGGATAGCAACAATATGCTCGAATACAGCTTCGACACAAGTAAAATCCCCTTCATATCCCCAAACCGTCAGATAAGTATGCAATTCTTCATATCCCCCGGCAAATGAATTAAAAAACTCCTCCTCATCGGCACATCCCAAACCGCCGCTATGATGCTGCCGGATAACATAGGCAAAGAAAAAAGCATAGACAAACAGCATCTTTTTTTCTTCCTCCGTCAGGCACGGATCTTGCCACACACGGTCCAATTCAAAAGCCAGAAACAGCCAGGCGCTCAAAAACGAATGTCCATAGGCAGGTACCAATATTTCCGTCTTCCGATGTTTAAACAACCGATTCAACATCCTGGAATATTGAAAATTATCGTTTACCTTACCTGTATCATGAAAAACAAACACCGCCATAAACATCCGTTTCAACTCTTCCTGCACATTCTCCGAGTATTTTCCGGCAATCCCCGGAATCAAACGATCGACGACCTTCTCCAAACCGTGCTTGCCGATCAGCCAACAAGCCCTTTCAACCACTTTGGCCGTATGTTCCTGCAAAGATTCGGCAGATTTTCCGGGACAAATATGTGCCAGATAAGAATCATTTTTCAACCTGCCGAACAATAACTCCATCTGGCCCTGAATTATTTCTTTACAGTCTTTCATATTCAAAACAATTGAACAATCTTTCCTTCCTCTTCCAGCTGATACAAATTTACCATCTGCGTGGCAGCCTGTAAGGTCCAATCCGTAAAAGCGAAGTCGGCCAATTCATATTGCATCAGAACCGGATGAAAACCAACAGGCAAACGTTCGAAATACACAAAACTACCTCGATTCACTATGCCTTTCAGCGAAAACGAAAAACTGGCCTTTACCTGCTGTCCTTTCAATACTCCTTCTTTGATAAACAAGGATGAAACCCGAAAATCAGTTTCCGGTACAAAAGTTTTAAAAGCATATTCCCGGAACGAATCTCCGAACCAGGCCGGATATTCATTTTTACCCAAATAGGGAATATACTCGGCCCATCCTTCCCGGATATACTCGTACAACTTCCGGTGATCCGGATGCTCTTCCGACAACAAAAGATAGCAGCGATAGGCCGGACGAATCAGCATACTCTCTTCAACCAGCAGGTTACCATCCTGATTAGCATATCCGACCGTATTCGTATACTTGACTATCGTTTTCTGAAAATTCCCTTTCTCATGTCTCCCCTCCAAAGGTTCTATTCCCACCGGGAGGGCAGCCAACCGCTGGTAATATTCCGGCCATTCTCCTTTTTTCCGATAACCCCGCAAACCGATAATAGCCCCCAATATGCCTAACAGGGCGGGCTTATGTAACATATTATAGGTCAGCAACACCCCATCATTGTAATCGGGCTTTTTGAAGAAACCGAAATCAGCCTGTATATCAAATGAAATCAGTCGTTGATTATTCATAACCCGTTCAATTCAAGTTCGACTGTTCCTTCCGGCAGATGAATCACTTTTGTAATTCCCTTATTGTAAAACAATTCAATTTTTGAGATCTCATTTTTGATTTTTTCTTTGGACAATAAGGTACTCACTTTCGCAAAATCAATTTCCCGTTCTGCATTTACCTCTATCAAATCCACGAAAGAGGGTAATACCAGCTTCGACTCTTCTTTCAATTCCACCCACAACAAGGCCTCATTCTCCGTTCCTGCCTTGGAAGAGGAATCATAATATGTCACTCCGCAACGTAAAGCTTCTTTCAATTTGGCAATATCCTCCCCCGTTAATCTTCCATTATCGACAAATTCAGTCAGTTCGTCTAAATTACCGGGATTGACTGAAAAATGATGTACGTAATGGCCTTCCTGTAATTTAAATTGGGTTCCTAAAGTCGTTTGCATCGAATCCGTACTATTATCATTGGAGTTCCGGAAAGGCGAAGCAATCTGCTCTGAATAGATAATCCCTTCCACATATCGGTTCACCCCATGCGTCGGTTGTACAACACCATGAATAGACAAATTGGCCGTTTTACTGGCAAAAGTTCCGCCAAATAACCGTACATCCAGACAGCTCAACAAATTTCCCAGAATCACTTTACGCGCCTTGACCGCCTCTTTCTTATCCGCTTTCGGATAATCGCCGAAGAAACGGGCATAATTCTGGTCTAAATCCCGGGGCTGCATATCTCCATTCAGGCTTTTAAAATATTCAAGTTTCGCAAGTAAAAAAGTATAGCTTTTAGTTCTGTATTTCGCAGAAAATGAGTATCTTTAAGTGCTATCAAAAAGGACTCAATACTAAAAGCTATGGTCAAAGATAAACATATTATTTCAGAAATAGACTCATTTTTCTCTAAAAATGATTGTAACAGGGCCATTAATTGTATAATCGGTACAATCTCCCGCCTGAACCTCAATTTCTCCGGCATTGGAATTGAGAAACGGCATAACTGTAAACTCACCAGTCTCCAAGTGTTGGAACTGCTTTTGCTCTTCCCTTTCTTCATGGTGAGGAACTCTTTCCAATACAGCCATTCCGGTCTCTCGAAGTTATTTTCCTGTCGAAAGGATATGTTTTACCGTTTCCTGGAACAGGACCACATCGACTGGCGCAAGCTGGTCTATAGGATGTCCTTGCGCCTTTTGAGGCGGACCGGTGCGAGGAGCGACTCGGAAGGGTCCCTTCAGTGTCTGATAATTGACGATACGGACTTGCCCAAGACCGGCTTCAAGACAGAGCTGATAGGCCGCATCTATTCCCATGTGCTACACAGGAGCATCCTCGGCTTCAAGGGGCTGTTCCTGTGCCATACCGACGGGAAGACACAGACCATGCTTGACTTTTCGCTTCATGGCGAGGAGGGCAAGAACCCTGAAAAAATACAAGGGCTGACAAGCAAGCAGCGGAATGCCCGCTTTTGCAAAGTCCGTGACGAAAAATCCGTGGTCAACACCCGTATCCGGGAATATAAACAAAGCAAGATTGAGCGTTCCATTGAAATGGTGAGGCATGCCATGAAGAAAGGCATACGGTTTGATTACCTGCTTGTTGACAGTTGGTTCACCTGTGCAGACCTGATACGATTCATCACTTCAAGACATTTGGAATGCCATCTGATAGGCATGCTAAAGATGGGGAAAACCAGATACAGGACCGAAGCGGGAAACCTGAACGCTCCCGTCATCATCGACAGGCTGAAGAAGGAAAAGTCGGTCAGGTACAGCCGCAAACTGAACTGCTATTATGCCCACATGGATGCCGAATACGCCAACCGGAAAATCCGGATCTTCTTCTGCAAAAGAGGCAGGAAAGGGGCATGGAACGCATTCCTTTCCACTGACACCCGACTGGACTTCTTTGAAGCCTACCGGATTTACTCCATGCGTTGGGCCATTGAAGTCTGCTTCTCGGAAATGAAAGGGCTGCTCAGGCTCGGGAAATGCCAATGCAGGAACTTCTCTTCACAAATAGCAAGCATAAGCCTGACACTGATGCAATACAACATCCTTTCCCACATCAAGAGGTTTGAAGCCTATGAAACCATAGGGGGATTGTTTGACCGGACTGTCAACGGAGCGATGGAACTCTCGGTGACCGAACGGATATGGGAACTGATCCTGCAGATTGTAGCTGTCATCGCAGAGCTATTCTCGGCAGATGAAGAGGAAATTATCAGGATGATTGCCTATGACAATCCAAAAATCAACATCATTAAAGATTTATGCGGAGTGAAAAAGACGGCATAGGGCTACTTGCGAAACTTGAATAAAATAAAATACCTTGTCTTCCGGATAATTTTTATCTATATAATTCCGAACGGTATATTTCAATGCTTTATCTGTTGCATATACCGACCCATCGGGCAAAGTACGGGGCTGATGTGAAAAGTCCGCATTATAATTGGAATTGACAGATTTGATTACCACACAACCAAACACTCTGTTTTTAAATGTATTACTCATAATGTTTTATTTTAAGTTAGTTTTCTTCATTTGTTTCTTCTGATTTATTAACGCTAAAAAGCAGATTATCCGAAAAAATCCCGGCCAGCATCATGGGCAGGTAGTCCCGCATATTCGCTTGGGTCTGATAGGCCATAACCGATGCAAACGGATGACGGAAATTGCCTGAAAAATTCTCATGCTTATAGGTATCGAAAAGCCGGGCAATCGCTTTATTCAATTCAGAGGCGTGCACCTGCTGCAAAAAAGGCTCCAGCCGTTTATAACTTTTGTCTGCCGTCTTACTCTTATGTAATAAATAGTAAATCACCTGTCCGGCTGCAAAAGCATATTGTTCGTCGTTTTCCAATATAGCCTCACCTTGCGATAAGGCAACCATAAACACTCTCTGTTCTTCCAATTTACTTGCCATAGTATCTGTATTTTTAAATTGTAAATCAAAACGTTCAGCCAAACTGAACCAAATGTTCATTTTAGACAAAATCCCCCAGCGTTGGGTATGCTGGTTTCCTTTTAATTCATCCAAACGGATATCCTCCAAAATACCGGTCAATAAAATATGATCGAACATAGGACGGGTAACAGCCTGTAATCTGGATTTATAGATATAATCATAAAAAGCTTGCCGATACTTCAATACCAATAAATAGTTATTTTCCGATTTACAGTATTTCGGTTCTAATTCATCGAAATATTTACGTTGTGTATCTCCGGCTTTCGTTCGTGTAATCAACGAGTTATTAAATATTTCGCGTAACACTTTTTCCTCCAACTCAAATACATGGCTTATTTTCTCCGTAAAACCGATCTGAAAATGATCTTTTACCATCCAACCTTCTTTATCCCCACTCTGCAAACGATAGCGGAAACGGGAAACAAAATCGAAATCACAAACCGTATCGCCATAGTAATACAATAAATAATAATCACCGATATCGTCCTGATGATTTTTATAAAGCTCCCGTATGATCTCCTGATAACCGATCCTCTTGCCATCCGCCAAATACCGGGAGAAAACCGCAAGCATTTCGGTCTGCAACTCTTCCCGGTAAACAAACAACGGCAAAGGACGGGGTAAAACATTCCGGCGCATGATTTCCTGAAAATCATGGAGATTTCCAGCCATCTCTCCGGTAATCCGCCCGGCAATATCGAAAACAGCCGACTGATGGGATAAAAAAGGCTTTTTAGTTGGAAATCCATTCAGGAAATCGCTGGTCCCATAGAGTTGATTTTCTACCGAAATATTGTATTCATTGGTATTGAATAATTTGTCCGACAAATATTTTTCATGAACCCGGCGATATTTTTCCATCTCCTCCTCCAAATAAAGAATAATGTACTCCTTATCCTTGACTTCATCAACCTCTGACTGAAAACAGGCAAATAAAGCATTCAGTTTCTCTTTGGAGTTGATAAAATGCTGAAAAACCCTTATTCTTTCTTTCTCGCTATCCTCTTCGACGTAGGATAAAGCATTAGCAAAATAAGTATCGATACGGTCGTAGATTTTAGTCTTATCTTTCGCATATTTTCCTCCTCCTTCCAGAGATTCCCGTTTCAAGGCAATGCAATAAGGAGAACAGGAATGCAGCCCCTTAGCCGGAAGATCGAAACATTTATTGGTATTCACACACCATCCCACCTGAGCCAGCTCAGCACAATGCTGTAAAAAAGGATAATCGAATTCTGTCGCTTTCCGGGTCAGACAAACCCGGCAGACAGACTGTTCGTCCATAAAATGAGTTCCCTCCTTTTCCTGGATTTTCAGCAAAACATGCAGTCCTTCTTTAGGCTTCAGCCCCGCCTGCTTTAACTCAGCAGGCAAACTATTCATAAAGTTATTAATTTCCTGAAGCATATTATTGTTTTATTTTCATTCTGTAAAAATCTACTTAGGTCAATTAAAATAAGTACCTACGGTATCCCGATGGACATCGGCGGGTTATTTCAATTCTATCCCACTACTATTACAAATTCACCCAAAACAACCTGGATACCCAAACAAGGAGTTAAAAGTTTTGTTTTCCCGTTTACAACAGAATAAAAACTCAAACACCACACACACTAAACTTATTATCACTGTTTCAACACTTCCACACAACCGAATCCCTGGCTGTTCAATCGTCCGAAACCACCTTCGTAACCCAGACGCAATAATTCCGGCTGTCCTTCCAGCTCAAAGCGGAAAGTATATCCTTTCATTCTGGTTTCCTCCGGAGTACCTACCTTCAGCACAATTGTTTTAGGCTTGGGCTCAGACAACAAATGCAAGCGGGTCAGAGGCCAGGACGGATCGGGTTCCTGTCCATAAAACACCCTGTATTTATCCAGCAGATTCAAATGCAACAATTCTGCAAACTTCGGATTCCCCGGTGAAAGATGTATCGCTTTCCGGGTTTCCGGTAATTGCTCTTCAATAAACATAGGCGATAGAGTTTTAAAAAACATCCGGGAAGTGAATTCCGGCTCAGCCTGCCGCTCTAAGTTAAAGACTTCAAAGCGGACCCTCGATTTCCGGTCACCAACCTCCAATTGCCTGTTCTTAAACAGACCCATTACAAAAGCATCAATTGCTTCTATCGGATAGAACGACACAATCAACTGGGCCGTATCCGCCAAAACAAAAATCCGATCCCCCTCGATTCTGAAACACGGAAAATAGAAATTCGAAAAGGTAAATAATTTAAATACTTTCTTTTCCTTACAATATCCTTTATCATGTAGCCAGGCAGTAAAAACCGGATTACCTTCATTCAATACCTTGTACAAACAACTTGACAATTCATACATATAATTACAAGGTAAAACGGTTCCTTCCACAATTTTAAGTACCAATTTCAAACGCATAATAATAATTTATATTTATGCCTTAAATATAATAAATAATTGCAGTAACAAACAACTATATCGAACAAAAATTATCAGAAAATGTATTCGAATCCTCATTTGTGACAGACATGTATAACCGGAATACCGGACTCTTTCACTACGATCTTCATGCTGTCGTAAATCAGAATCTGGTACTGATAACTCCATACGTTTTTTCATTAACTGCAAGGTTAGATTGAATGTCTGAAGACCACAAAGGATCATCCCCAAAACATGATAGAGTTGTAGACTTATACTTCCAGACTCTGCACATAGAAAACATATCGCACGCCCCCTCTTTTCCGGAGTGGAAATACATACCGTTCGCCCCAAAGGGCGGGAATATTCAATCCCGTACAAGTAAATTTCGGTTCCCTTACCGTTGCCAGTCTGTTCTTGCGTTATCCCCTAACATAAATCCAATTTTATGCCCCCCAATTATATCTTCTCTACAAGATAATTTCTTTCTGCCTTCATATCCTGAAATCTAGAAGACAAAACTACCCGGATACCCCGATTATCTGTATCGTCTACACACATAAATCTCCCGGTTATCGATTAACCACTGCTCTGTTTTTTCCAAATATACAAAGCAGTGTTTAATCGATAACCGGGGAAAAATCCCGGTCTAAAAGGCTCTGGGGTAGCGGATATTATAAATCGTTTTTATATATTTTGCCGTCTTTCATGATCAACAGCATATTCTTGCCAGGATCGGTCAGCACTTTTATATCTTCGAGTGCATTTCCATCCACCACAATCAGATCGGCCAGAGCCCCCTCTTCGATCACCCCCAGTTTACCGGGATAAGGATTACGGCGGCCGGACAGAGCCAACAGTTCGGCATTATCGTGAGTGATCATCTTCAGGATTTCAAAGTTGGAAAACCAGCGGGTCATCTTTTCGATATTCAGGTTTTGATTCCGTGCATTGGCCGGACTGAAAAGCAAGTCGGTACCCCATGCCAGCTTCACCCCGTATTTCTTCGCCAGCTGATAGGCCCGGTCGGTGCCTTGTACCACCAGTTCGTGTTTCGCCTGCTGTACAGGATTGGTATAATGATTATTTCCTTCTCCGATAAAGGGTTGCATCGACAACCACACGCCTTTCTCTGCAATCAGTTTCATCGTCGGTTCATCGATCAGTTGACCGTGTTCGATACTTTTCACCCCAGCCCGGATAGCCCGGCGGATCGCCTCCGGCACATAGACATGCACCATCACATAAGTACCCGCATCCTCGGCGGCCATTACCGCCGCATGCAGTTCATCTTCGAAATACTGCACATCTTCCAGCTGGTCATACAACGAAGAGACCCCTCCGCCTGCCATCAGCTTGATCTGACTCGCACCCAGACGCAGGTTATTCCGCGAAGCGACGATCACGGCATCCACCCCGTCGGCGATGATAGCAGCCCCGATTTTCTCGGTATGAGTCAGGCCGCAACAATCGAAAGGCTCAGGGATATCGTATACCATACGAAAATCGGCATGTCCGCCTGTTTCGGAAATAATCGCCCCACTAGGATAAATACGCGGTCCCGGCAGTGTTCCCTCATCGATCGCCCTTTTCAGTCCGAATACCGGTCCCCCCGCATCCCGGATCGTCGTAAAACCCCGCAAAAGAGTCTTCCCGGCTTCCTCTCCGGCTCTCAGCTGTGTATAAGAAGCATGAGCGGTCAACAAATCGACCATCGTATTAGCAGCCAGATAAGCATGCCAATGTGCATCGATCAATCCGGGCATCAGAAATTTTCCCCGCCCATCGATCACTTCTACTTCTGCTCCGGCAACAATCGGTTCGGCCGATACTTTCCGGATCGCATTGTCCTCGATCCATACATTTCCCGTGACGGTCTTTTCACTTTTCCCGTCGAAAATCACGACATTTTGAATCAGAATTCCCTTTCCCATAGTCAGTAACGG
This sequence comes from Odoribacter sp. N54.MGS-14, assembly GCF_000980295.1. Taxonomy (NCBI): domain Bacteria; kingdom Pseudomonadati; phylum Bacteroidota; class Bacteroidia; order Bacteroidales; family Odoribacteraceae; genus Odoribacter; species Odoribacter sp. N54.MGS-14. The sequence goes on from NZ_LARL01000003.1 coordinate 15,117, forward strand.
CAATAAAGCCCATAAAATAAATACGTACAACTTCAACATAATCCAATATACAAGTTTACAAATGAACGATCTCATCGAATTTATTGTACGTAATCATCCCAGAAAAGTTTATTTCCACCTACTCTCACCCAGTAACTACCACTTCGGGCCGATATCCCCCCACTCTCCACGACACCGGTGATCTTTTTCCGATGCGGGACCGATGTCCCGGAAACGAACATCCAGAACCAGATTATGTTTTCTGTCACCACCGGTCCGTCTTTCCCTTTTGCCAGCCGGAGCATAATTTCCGTAGCCCCTAATTTTCTTATTTCCTGCTCGACCCAGAGCAACAGGAAATACCTCCACCGGTACAGGAAAATTTGTTCCCAACCGTCCAATCAACCTAGTGTTGTCGACAATAATAAATACAAAAAATATCATTAACAAACTCAGATAAATTAAATAGAAACAAAAATAGAGCGGCCGGCTTTCAAAAAGCCTTTCAAGAGAAAATAATTGAAATCAACAAATTTATTTGGCGAATAATAAAAAATAAACTATTTTTGTCATCGCTATCAAGTACTGTTTCAAACAGTTCCTTGCAATAAAAAATGGACGTTTAAATAGTTAGATGTAAAAAGGGATAGGTCACAAAACCAAAATACTTTATTGACTGAATAAGAGTTACTTAATAATGTTAAAAAAGGAAATATTTGTTTATTTTGAGAAGAAAATAAACGTCGATTAAATTAGCCGGTAACGGACTTTTCGATAAATAAATTTCCTCAAAAAGTAACTTTTTCCATTTTTCTACATCATTAGTATTCAAGATCTTTGAATGTTTTGGACGTAAAAGATTCTTCCGGTGACGTCGCCGGGAATTGACCAGATATAAGAGAAACAGGCTGCATAAAAAGACAGGGTCCCGCGGAATTATCTTCTAATCAGGTGAAATCGATTCATACACTCTTTATGATATTTCACACGATAAATTCTACTTATGCATTTCTTACATACATACACACATACACACACACATGCGTAAAGCGGGACCCTTATTCCAATTAAATTCAGAGTTATAAAGTCTGTAAAGTTTATATAGTCATCGGATTCTTCGAACTTCATAAACTTTACAGACTTTATAAATTAACCTTCATCGTCCCGATAAATCGGATCACTGTAGGATATTTCCGGTAGGATCGATAGACAGATGTACTTCAGAATTTCCTTGTTCCAGATCGAAATAGTAATACGAATTGTTCGGCGTCTCATAAAAATGAATATCGTCGATGCGGTATTTTCCAAAATTCGAATGCCGGAAAGTTTCCATTACTACCGAAGGAACTTCGGCCTTGCTCACTTCCCAGGAAGTCGACAACCAATCGTTTCCCTGAAAAATCAATTCTTTAGCTTTTCCTCCATCCAGGATGTCCACTTCCAATTTACCTTTTTCATTATCCATTTCAATGATGGTAGCATCCGGATATTTTTGTTTGATCCAAATCTGGATATCCGAAGCGACAGGCATATAAGAACTCCGTTTCTCTTTAGACACTTCATTCACGGTTTTGATCAGATTGCCGTTACCGACATAATACAGGTCGGTATCCAATCCTTCTTTTTCGAGTTCGATGATATACACTGCTTCCATTCCAGCCCGTTCGATCTTGTCGATATCGTCTTTTTTCCAGGTACTGTAAACACTTTTCTCGAATTGTTCGCGGATGGCCTGTGGCAGGGAACTATACCTCAGATTACTTTCCGTCATCACCCATTTACCGGTTCCGTCGAACCAAGCCTCGTGTTCGATACCGTCTTCCCGGAATTCTGCGACATAATACCCCTGCTTTTGTTCCCACTCTACTTTATCGGACTGAGGATACTTGTTATTAAATGCCGCAACGATTTTCGCATCGGGACGATACTGGTTTTGTTGTTTACAACCGGCTATTGCAAAGCCACTGATGAATAACAAAATAAAAAGAATCAATCTGGTTTTCATATTTTTCATTTTTATGTGATCGTTTGTCTGCTGTATACGATAATCGCGGAAGGGATGTTCTAAGGAGTAATCAAACAATTCACCTTTGATTTTCGTAAGTAGTGGAGATTTCTGTAAATTTTAATCAATCACCCATTTTATGGAACATTTTGACGCAATCATTATCGGATTTGGAAAAGGGGGTAAACTACTGGCTGCTGATTTAGCTAACCGGGGACAGCAAGTAGCCATAATCGAACGTTCGGCTGCGATGTACGGAGGCTCCTGCATCAATATCGCCTGTATTCCGACCAAAGCATTGATCCATCAGGCCCAAATGATAAAGGAACTGAATCTGGCTTCTTTTGAAGAAAAGGCAGCAGCTTATCGGAAAGCTATCATAAAGAAAAACGAAATTACCACCGCTTTACGAAAATTAAATTTCGACCGGCTCAACGACCATCCGAATATAACGGTATATACAGGAGTCGCCTCATTCCGCTCATCCCGTAAAATAGAGGTAACCACCGAAACAGACCGTCTGGAGATCGAGGGGAAACGGATCTTTATCGATACCGGAGCTCTTCCGGTGATCCCGCCGATATCAGGTATCCGGGAAAGCCGACGGGTATATACCAGTACCTCACTCCTGGAACTGGACCTGCTACCGGAAACCCTGGTCATCATCGGAGGAGGATACATCGGGTTGGAATTCGCTTCTATGTTTGCGGCTTTCGGAAGTAAGGTAATCGTATTGGAAAACACAACGGAATTTTTATCCCGCGAAGACAGAACCATTGCCGAAGCTGTACGGAAAGTAATGGAAAACCAAGGAATAGAATTTCATTTCAGTATAGAAATGCAATCGATCCAGGATACCGACGAAGAGACCGTAGTGACCTATCGGGATACGACCGATAAAACCGAACACAGCCTCTTTGCCAACGCTGTTCTGGTAGCGACAGGCCGTCAGCCCAACACCGAAAGCCTCGATCCGGGAGTGGCCGGAATACATTTAAACGAACATGGAGCGATCATCGTAAACGAATATCTGCAAACAACCGCATCGGATATCTGGGCGTTGGGAGATGTCAGCGGAGGGAAACAATTCACCTATATTTCCCAGGACGATTACAGGATTATCCGGGATCAACTGTTCGGTAAAGGCAGCCGGACCATTGTCGACCGGGAACCTGTCGTATATACGGTATTTATCGATCCACCTCTATCCCGCATCGGTTTGACAGAACAAGAAGCCATCGCCAAAGGATACGAAGTGATGACCAAAACCATTCCGGTCGAGGCCATCCCCCGAGCGCGGGTATCAGGTAATACCAACGGGGTATTGAAATCTGTCGTAAATGCCAAAAACGGAAAAATTCTGGGATGTACCCTGTTTTGTATCGATTCGGGCGAAGTGATCAACAATGTGGCCCTGGTCATGAAAGCCGGACTAGACTATTCGTCGCTCCGGGATCAGATCTATACGCATCCTTCTATGAGTGAGGCCTTGAACGATCTTTTCAGCTTTTAACCCGCAAAGGGGCTTTGGTAGTATCGTTTATAATGTGCAAATTTGTCCTTTACAAATAAGCTGAACGAATTATGAACTATCTCGCCCACATTTTCCTTTCGGGTAATGACCGTTGTATTCAGATCGGTAATTTTATCGGGGATGGGGTCAAAGGGGACGGGTATAAACAATATCCCCGGAAATTCCAGCAAGGAATTTTGTTACACCGCGAAATCGATGCTTTCTCGGACCGGCATCCGTTGGTCCGGGAAGCCGTAGGGATAGGCCGGGAAACTTTCGGGCGTTATTCGGCTGTAGTGAACGACATCTTGTTCGATTATTTCCTGGCCAGCCGGTTTCAGGACTATGCCGGTCTTCCCCTCAAACGGTTCAGCCGGAGGTTTTATACCGCCATAGCCTGGAACTACCGCCACCTGCCGGAACGTTTTCAGGGGTTCATATGGCATTTCATCCTGACTGACCGATTGTGCCGTTATGCCTCCCTAACGGGAATCCAGCAATCCCTGGAAATCATGACCCGCTACCGGGGATTGCAGATCGATCCTGCCCAAACGCCGCTATTTATGCAGGAGCACGGAGAACGATTACAAAAAATATTCCGGGAGTTTTTCCCGGAATTACACGAAAGATGCAAACAATCGATTTATCTAAAGTCGTAATCCCCCAAATTAATTACCTGCAAACTTTGCCGGATACAAATACCAATCTTTATCCTCTTTTCCTCGGTAAGCAGCCCGACTCTTGCATTTCGGATAAACGGTATCGATATGAATTCTTTCGGCCTGATAATTGAATTTCATCATATCCTTATTCATTCCCGCATCCAGATGGAAAGCAAACGGAGCTTTTTATGGTACTTTTTATTAGGCTTATCCCCAATTTACCTTCTAAGTAAAACCAATATCAACTGGTTTGAATATCTGAATCTTTCTTGTGTGACAGAATAAATAAAAACCGCTAATCTGTCTGCAAAGTTTTTCAGATAGATTAGCGGTTTACAAATTGGGTTAGCGAATTCTTTCAGAATTTTGACCGGCGAATCTGCGGCTCTGATCCATTCGTACCGATCATTCTAATTTTGTCGATTCCTTTTACGCCTATCCATTCTTGAAAGGAACACCGGTCCCATTGGGGACCAGCTCCTTCTTTTCTCTAAAAGAGATTATCTGGAGTGATTAAATCCTCTGGGCTTTTGTGGTTCTCTCTTATTCCACAAAATAGCGCTATTAGTCGGTTCCTGCAATTGATTCAACTGGGCAATATTGGTTTTAATATCTTTCACCAATAGATCGGCCAGGTCTTTACCGGTTCCCTGCCGTACAACGACACGCATGATCACGACATCTTCCATATTCTTCGGCATGGTATAAGCCGGTACCTGCCATCCCTGGGCATGCAAAGCATCCGAAAGGTCATATAACGTCCATTTCCGGGAAGAATCATTTTTCAGTTTCCAGATAAACAACGGATTAGGCATATCGTCACTGAAAAATTCAAAGATCCCCATCTCTTTTAACTGTTGTTTCAGATAGAGACATACATCGATACAATTCTGCTGGATCTGCCGGTAACCTTCCATACCTAAACGCAGGAACTGGTAGTATTGTGCCAATACCTGATTGCCCGGACGGGAGAAGTTAATAGAAATACTCGGAATGTTGGCTCCCAGATAGTTCACGGCAAAGTTCATCTCTTCGGGCAGATATTGTTTATCTTTCCAAACCACCCAACCGACACCCGGATATACCAATCCGAACTTATGGCCGGAAACACTGATAGATAACACCCATTTCAAACGGAAATCCCAAACGGTATCCGGATCGATAAACGGATGGATAAAACCACCGGTAGCAGCATCCACATGAATACATATTTCCCATCCTTTTTCTGCGTTCAGTTTATCCAGGGCATCGTTGATCTCTTTTACATTATCATTCAATCCGGTGATCGTAACCCCCTGAATCGGAACGACACAAATGGTATTTTCATCACACATACCGACCACATCCTGCGGATCCATGGTAATTTTTTCCATCGTCACGGGAACCATTCTCATTTCAACGTCCCAATAGATGGCAAATTTTTCCCAAACGACCTGCATACAGGTGGAAATGATAAAATTAGGTTTATTGGTAGGCAAACCTTTGGCACGACGACGTTTTTGCCAGCGTTTCAGGGCAGCAATACCTCCCAGCATACAAGCTTCGGATGAACCGACGGTACTGGTACCGGTGCAATAGGGAGGTTCGGGTGAATGCCACAATTTAGCGATAATGTTCACACAACGTCTTTCTATCTCGGCAGTTTGCGGATACTCGGTTTTATCGATCATGTTTTTGTCCATATTTTCGGTCATCACCCGGCGGGCATAGTCGTCCATCCAAGTGGTAACGAAAGTGGCCAGATTCAATCGGGCATTTCCATCCATCATCGCTTCATCGTGTACCAACTGATAAGCCACCTCTCCCGGCATAGAGGTTTTAGGCATTTCAAACTTAGGAGCTACACGGGCTTCTTCAGGTGTTCCGAAAATTGGAGTGTTTGGATTTTCTGTTTTCATAATAATAAAGTTAAATTATTGTAACGTAATAATAATGAGCTTTTTGCATTCACTCGTCAATAACTACGCCCACCGTCGTTTTTTAGTTTCGACTTCTCACAATATTTAACTTTATACTTTTTACTTTCTACCTTTTACCTCTTTTTTGTAACCTTCTTTTCCCTATTCAGTATACATACACAGAGAACGCACCTCGAGCCCCCTCAACGGTGGAATTATGGACGAAATTAAACACGACCGTGCTGAAGCACATTCCACCCGGACCTGAGATGCGTTTTCTCATCAATCTATAACAAGATGGAAGAGAATTTTTTATACTATATAGAACATAGTATCCGAATCCATTGGGAAGAACCGGCCTTAACCGACTACCAGGGCCAAACCCATACCTTCGGAGATGTAGCCCACCATATTGCCCGTTTGCACCTGTTATTCGAAGAAAGCGGAATCCGCCGGGGAGATAAAATCGCTCTTTGCAGCCGGAATCAGACCAACTGGGGAATCGCTTTTCTGGCAATCCTTTCGTATGGAGCAGTAGCAGTACCTATTTTACACGAATTCAAAGCCGACAATATCCGCCATATCGTCAACCATTCGGAAGCCCGGATTCTATTTGCCGGTACTCCCATCTGGGAAGAACTGCAAAAAGAAGAAATGCCGAAACCGGAAACCGTCATCAAGATGGAGGACTATTCTCTTTTCTATAATACCAATCCGGCACTGGCAAAAGCTCACGGACATTGGGAAGAGTTATTCAGGCAAAAATACCCCGCCGCCCTGCGTCCGGAAGATATCCATTACGAGCCGGATCAACCTGACCAGCTGGCCATGATCAATTATACTTCCGGTACAACCAGCGCTTCGAAAGGAGTGATGTTGTCTTACCGCAGTATGTGGTCGAACCTGAAGTATGCCCTGGACAAAATGGGCTACAATCCGGGCGAACGGCTGGTCTCCATACTGACCATGGCTCATATGTACGGTCTGGCCTTCGAACTGATCTATCCCTTTGCCAGTGGTACACACGTTTATTTTATCTCCAAAACTCCGGCCCCGAAAATCATTAATGAAATATTTTCGGCTGTCCGTCCCAACCTGATCGTTGCCGTACCCTTGATTATCGAGAAAATCATCAAACACCGGGTACTGCCACAACTGGAAAAATTTCATATCAAGCTATTCCTGAAAATCCCCTATCTGAACCGCAGATTAAGGCTGTCGATCCGGGATAAAATCGTCAATGCTTTCGGGGGACGTTTCAAACTGATCGCTATCGGAGGCGCAGCATTAAATTTCGAAGTAGAGAAATTCCTTTCTTCCGTACAATTTCCTTACACCGTCGGTTACGGTATGACCGAATGCGGTCCGGCCATTTCTTATGACGACTGGCACACCTTCAAAGCCGGTTCGTGCGGTAAAGCTGTCGACCGGATGGAAATTGCCATCAACTCCTCCGACCCCGAAAATATCGTCGGAGAAATATTAGTGCGGGGAGCGAATGTCATGGACGGCTATTATAAAAACCACGAAGCCACTTCGTCCGCTATCGACGAAGACGGCTGGTTGCATACCGGCGACCTGGGAATTATCGACAGTGAGGGTTATCTCTTTATCAAAGGCAGAAGTAAGAACATGATCCTGGGTCCCAGCGGACAAAATATTTATCCCGAAGAAATCGAGGACCGGCTGAATGCCCTACCCTATGTTTCCGAATCGCTGGTCATTGAAAAGGACGGTAAATTAATCGCCCTCGTCTATCCGGATTATGAAGTAGTGAAAAAAGAAAAGATCAGCCCTGAGCAGCTTAAAACTAAAATGGACGAAAACCGTAAACTCCTCAACCATATGCTGCCGATGTACAGCCAGGTTGCCCGTTTAAAAATCCAGGAAACCGAATTCGAGAAAACGCCAAAACGAAGTATAAAACGTTATCTGTATCAATAAAATAGAAAAATACGGACTCATTTTTTTCTTCCAACGTTTCCGGTTTAATACCTAAACTTCTATCTTTGCTCAAATAAACCCATGATTATGGAAGAAAATTTTATAAAATATATTGAACAGAGCATTAAAGATCATTGGGATCTGCCTGCCTTGACCGACTTTAAGGGAGCTACCAGTTCTTACAAAGATGTAGCCCGTAAAATCGAGAAATTACACCTTCTTTTCGAACATTGCGGAATCCGTAAAGGGGATAAGATCGCTCTTTGCAGCCGGAATACCAGCAGTTGGGGTATCGCTTTTCTGGCCACACTTTCTTACGGAGCTGTAGCTGTACCCATACTCAACGAGTTTAAACCCGATAATGTCCATCACATCGTGAACCATTCGGAAGCCCGTTTGCTCTTTGCCGGAGATGTGGTCTGGGAAAATCTCGACGAATCGGCTATGCCCGACCTCGACGGCGTACTCCGGATCGAAGATTACTCGCTCCGCACCTCGAATAGTAAGCAACTGACCGAAGCCAGAGCCAGATTAAACGAACTGTTCGGAAAAAAATTCCCCGATCGTTTCCGTGCCGAAGATGTTCATTACGAATACGATACGCCCGACCAGCTGGCCGTGATCAATTATACCTCGGGCACCACCAGTTCTTCCAAAGGAGTGATGCTGCCTTACCGTAGCTTGTGGACCAACCTGCAATTTGCCATCGATACCTACGGGATCAATCCGGGTGAACAAATCGTATGTATGCTCCCGATGGCTCATATGTACGGCCTGGCTTTTGAATTTATTTACCAATTTGTCAACGGGACCCACATCCATTTTTTATCCCGTACCCCGTCACCGAAAATCATAGCAGATGCTTTCGCCACGGTAAAGCCCGATCTGATCATTACGGTTCCCCTGGTTATTGAAAAGATCATCAAGAAGAAAGTTTTCCCGACCATCGAGAAACCGCATATGAAATTACTGATGAACATACCGATCATCAACGATAAAATCAGGGAAAGCATCCGGCAAAAGGTCATCGACGCCTTCGGAGGAAAATTCAAAGAATTAATCATCGGAGGAGCAGCCCTGAACAAGGAAGTAGAGATCTTTCTCCGCTCGATTCGTTTTCCTTACACGGTGGGATACGGCATGACCGAATGTGGTCCTCTGCTCACTTACGACAACTGGAAAACTTTCCGTCAGAGCTCCTGCGGCAAGGCAGTGCCTCGTGTCGAACTTCGGATCGACTCCGGCGATCCCCAACATATCGTAGGGGAAATCCTGGCTAAAGGGATTTGTGTGATGACCGGTTACTACAAAAATCCGGAAGCTACGGCTGCCGCCATCGACCGGGACGGCTGGCTACATACCGGAGATATGGGAATCATCGACCAAGACGGCTACCTGTTTATCAAAGGACGATGTAAAAACATGATCCTCAGCTCAAACGGTCAGAACATTTATCCTGAAGAAATCGAGGATAAACTCAACAACATGCCCTATATCAGCGAATCCATCGTTATCGAAAAAGAAGGAAAACTCGTAGCCCTGATCTACCCCGATTTCGATCTGGTAAACGAAGAAAAAATTACCGATGAGAAACTGGACGAACTGATGACCGCCAACCTGAAAGAAATCAACCAACAGCTCCCGGCTTACAGCCAGCTGAATACTTACAAGCTCTATAACGAAGAGTTCGAGAAAACCCCGAAACGGAGTATTAAACGATTTTTGTATCAGTAAAAGCAAGATAAATTTTCAATTTTTCGTACCTTCGTAGGCTGAAAAATTGTAAAGATGAAAAAAATAAAACATAAACCTGTTTCCTCCAAAACGGAGAAAAAACAGGTTTCTTTGCTACCGGAATTTTTAAAAGAACAACGGACACGTATCCTTCTGGGAATTGCGTTGGCTTTGGTATCGTTGTATATTCTCTTCGCCCTGATCGGTTTCTTCTTTTCGGGAGGTATCGATCAAAGTCTGGTCGATGGTCCCTGGGGGAAAATCATTACCAATCCGGAAATCGAAGTCAGTAATCCTGCCGGAAAGATCGGAGCCTGGATTTCGGACCTATTGATCAACCGGTGGTTCGGTATATCTTCTTTCATTCTTTGCTATCTTTTATTATTATGCAGTTTCCGTCTGGGGAGTATCAAAGTAAAAAACTTCAGCCGCAGGTTATTCATCGGTATGTGTATTATTCTTTGGATCTCTTTATTCCTGGGTTTTCTCTCGGAGAGTATTTCCAATCTTTTCGAAGTCGGCACAGGCTACCTATTCCCGGGGGGAGGCCATGGACATTTTGTCAGCGTCTGGTTGAACTCATTGGTAGGACGTATCGGGACTATGCTGATTCTGATCCTCACTTTTATCGCCATTCTGTTTTTCGGATTCGAACGGACTTTCTATAAATGTGTCGATTATATCAAAGAACAAATCCGCCGTCACCAGGAAAAGGCACTGGCCGCACTAGCCGAACGGGAAGCCCGTGCTGCAGCTGCCCGTGAAGAAGCACAACGGCAAGCCGACGCACAACAAGATCCCGAAGACGAAGATACAACAAGCGATTCCGACAAGGAGAACGCAGACGAAGAACAAGAGGATTTTCCCCACGACAACGACGGTACGTTCCAACCGGAGGATACCGATTTTTCCAGTCAACCGGAGCGTTTGTTAGCACCGAAAGAAACAACGGATCAAAATCCGGAAGCAATCACCTTGCAACAAGGTTTCAACCGCATGTCCGCTTCTATCAACGATTTCGAATTCAGCCAGGAACTATCGGATTTATCGGATGACCGAGCAAAATCGTCTACCGATGATGAAGAAGAAGGAGATACCGACTTACCGGCCGGAAACGATCAGGACATCACCTTGACCATCAGCAATAAGGATCAGGAAGAAACCGTCGATCAGAACCAGCCGACCGAAGATTACGATCCGACCCTCGACCTGTCCAATTACCAATATCCCGGTTTAGAACTCCTCGAAGAGCATTCCTCCGGTAATCCGAAAGTCACCCAGGAAGAATTGGATGCTAACAAAAACAGGATTGTAGAAACGTTGCGTAATTACAAAATCGAAATCACCAAGATCAAAGCAACCATCGGTCCGACCGTCACCTTGTATGAGATCGTACCGGCTCCGGGTGTCAAGATTTCCAAAATCAAAAACCTTGAGGACGACATAGCGCTTAGCCTTTCTGCTTTGGGCATCCGGATCATCGCCCCTATTCCCGGAGCAGGAACGATCGGTATCGAAGTGCCGAACCAAAATCCGGAGGTAGTCTCCATGCGCGGTATCATCGCTTCCAAGAAATTCCAGGAATCCAAATACGCTTTGCCGGTAGCTTTGGGCAGAACCATCTCTAACGAGACGTATACTTTCGATCTGACAAAGATGCCCCACCTTTTGGTTGCCGGAGCTACCGGACAAGGTAAATCGGTCGGATTGAATGCGATCATCACTTCACTGCTTTACAAGAAACACCCGTCCCAACTGAAGTTTGTGATGGTCGATCCTAAAAAAGTAGAGCTCAGTATCTATTCTATCATAGAAAAACATTTCCTGGCCAAATTGCCGGATGAAGAAGAAGCGATCATCACCGAGACCGCTAAAGTAGTCAATACGCTCAACTCCCTGTGTATTGAAATGGACAGCCGTTACGACCTGCTCAAAATGGCACAGGTAAGAAACATTAAAGAATATAATGAAAAATTCATCAAAAGACAACTGAACCCCAATAATGGACATAAATACCTTCCCTATATCGTGGTGGTTGTGGATGAATTCGCCGACCTGATCATGACTGCCGGTAAGGAAGTAGAAACCCCGATCGCCCGGATCGCCCAGCTGGCACGTGCTGTAGGTATTCATATGATCATCGCTACCCAGCGGCCTTCTACGAATATCATCACCGGGGTGATCAAAGCCAACTTCCCGGCCCGAATCGCTTTTAAGGTCGCTTCCATGATCGACTCCCGGACAATCCTGGATTCACCGGGTGCCAACCAGCTGATCGGACGTGGTGATATGCTGATATCGGTAGGTAGTGAGATGACACGGGTGCAATGTGCTTTTGTGGATACTCCCGAAGTAGATGCGATCACCCACCATATTGCCAGCCAACAGTCATATCCGAGTGCTTTTGCCCTACCGGAATATGTACCTGAAAACGAAGGGAACGGCCTCAACGACATCGACCCGGGATCACGCGATCCGTTGTTCGAAGAAGCAGCCCGGCTCGTAGTCAGCACCCAACAGGGTTCCACCTCTTCCATCCAGCGGCGGTTTTCTATCGGCTACAACCGGGCCGGCCGTATCATGGACCAACTCGAGGCAGCCGGCATCGTCGGTCCCTTCGAAGGAAGCAAAGCCCGGCAAGTGTTGATATCCGACGAATATTCACTCGAGCAAATGCTAAAATGAGGCATTTGCTCTTCAACTTTTAATTTTTAATTTTTTACCGATGTTCCTAGAAAAAGTTTACTCCGGCCGAAATCAATGGTATTTCTACATTTTTTCGTTACTGATTATTTTCACTGCAACACAAATCGGCAGTCTTCCCCTGGTGGGATATATGATTATGGAAGACCCTTCCATCTTGCAAGGAGGGGATATATCGGCAGCCACAAGTACGAATACAGGGTTGGCTTTAACCTTACTCAGTTTTGCTGTAGGTTTCTTCACCATCTTATTTTGTGTTAAATATATCCATCATAAAAAAACGGCAAATATCGTAACCGGCCGGCAACGGATAGATTGGGGCAGGATTTTTTTCGGTGCTGCTGTCTGGGGTATTTTATCCCTGATCACCCTGGCCCTCCCTTTCCTTTTCGGGGATACCTCCCATCTGGTATTTCAATTCGAACCGGTTCATTTCCTGATTCTGGTCGTTATCTCGCTACTCCTTTTTCCTTTTCAGACCTCTTTTGAGGAGTTGCTTTTCCGGGGGTACCTCATGCAGTGGTCGGCCCTGCTCTTCAAATACCGCTGGGTAGCTGTCGTTATCACGGGTGTCCTGTTCGGCATCCTGCACGGCGCCAACCCCGAAGTCGAAGAATTCGGCATGTGGGTGGCCCTTCCCCAATACATCCTGATGGGATTGATCCTGGGCTTTGTAGCGGTGAAAGACGACGGCATGGAATTATCCCTGGGATTGCATATGGCCAATAATATTATAGCAGCCATCACCATAACCTCCGATTCTTCTACCCTGCAAACCCACGCCCTTTTCAAAGACCTGCATCCGACAGCTTCGCATTTCGACACGCTGACGATGCTTGTCGCCGGTGTGATCTTCATCTGGATTTGCAACCGGAAATATCACTTTTGGGGAAAGATCTGTTTATGGAAAAAGATCCAAAAGGAAAGCAACGAAATGTAAAGTGTTATTTTTTTCTTAAAACTTCGGCATTTCCGTGCTGAGACTTATTTTTAAATTTTCAATTGATTACCTTTGGCAGCATCGCAAACGTTAGATTTTTTTTATATCAATAACTATTTACAAACATGAGAAAATTTACCTGTTTCACCTTGGGCTTACTGTTAGCTTGTGCAGTGACCGTGAATGCCCAGGAACAAAAGAATGATCAGGAAGGTTACAAATTTACGGATATCAAACGCCTTCCGACAACAAGTGTTAAATCGCAGGATCGTGCCGGAACCTGTTGGTCCTGGTCGACTATTTCTTTTTTGGAATCTGAAATCATGCGTATGGGCAAAGATTCGCTCAGCCTGTCTCCGATGTATGTCGTATGGAACACCTATCATGCCAAAGGAGATAAATATGTACGGATGAACGGCCATGTAAACTTCGGACAGGGAGGCGCTTCTGCCGATGTGACCTGGGCAATCCGGAACTACGGTATTGTTCCGTTGTCTTTATACAGCGGCCTGAACTACGGCGAAGAGGTACATGTACACGGCGAATTGGATGCTATCCTGAAAGGTTATCTGGACGCTGTTGTCAGCAATCCTAACAAAAAATTAAGCACTGCGTGGTTAAGAGGTTATGACGGTATACTGAATGCTTATCTGGGCGAAAAACCGGAAAAATTCACCTGGCAAGGAAAAGAATATACTCCGATGACTTTCGCAACAGATGCCTGTGGGCTGAATATGGACGATTATGTCAGCCTGACTTCTTTCACCCACCATCCGTTCTATACTCAATTCGCTCTGGAAGTAGAAGATAACTGGATCGGCGAAATGTCATACAATCTTCCGTTGGATGAATTGATGGATGTACTCGACAAAGCGATCGACAAAGGCTACACTTTCTCCTGGGGATCAGACGTTTCTGAAATCGGTTTCACACGCGACGGCCTGGCTGTTGTTCCGGACGTGAACATCAAAGAAATGAGCGACGCTGAAATCGCGAAATGGGTGAAAATGCCGAAAACACAACAACAAGCCGAATTGCTAAAGAAACCGGGTAAAGAAAAAGAAATTACCCAGGAACTGCGTCAGCAAGAATTCGACAATAAACTGACTACCGACGACCATGGCATGCATGTAATAGGTAAAGCTGTCGATCAAATCGGAAATAAATATTTCATCGTGAAAAACTCTTGGGGTGACTATGGTAAATACAAGGGATACCTGTATGCTTCTTATCCTTTTGTAGCTTACAAGACTACTTCAGTGATGATTCACAAAGATGCTCTTCCCAAAGACCTGAAAAAGAAATTGGGTATAAAATAGACATTTGTGACATAAAAGTTTTGAAAGGCCAAGGAAGTTATGATAACTTCTTCGGCCTTTTCTATTTTACGCCTTTGAGGTTTTCGACCTTTTAACTAACTTTGCAAAGAATATAAGATTAAATCAACGACATATGAATAATGCTATCAAAATCAAAGACAACATCTACTGGATCGGCGTAAATGACAGAAGAACTCATATTTTCGAAAACTACTGGCCTCTCCCTAAAGGAGTAGCCTACAATTCGTATGTGATTGTAGACGAAAAAGTAGTCGTCATAGATACCGTCGAACGCAGCCGGATGGATGATTATCTGGATAGTCTGCAAGCTGTGCTCCAAGGCCGGAAGGTTGATTATTTGATCATCAATCATATGGAACCGGACCATACGGGAGCAATCAAAAACCTGCTCTGCCATTATCCCGACCTGACGGTAGTGGGCAACTGTAAAACTTTCCCCATGCTCCAAAATTATTACGGAGTAGATTCCAACTTGCTCGAAGTAAAGGAAGGCGATTCACTGAACATCGGTAAACGTACCCTGAATTTTTATATGGTTCCGATGTTGCACTGGCCCGAAACCATGGTTACCTATCTACCGGGCGAGAATATCGTATTCAGCGGGGATGTGTTCGGAGCTTTCGGAACCCTGGACGGTGGTATTTTCGATGACCAGGTCGATCTGGATTACCTGGAAGAGGAAATCAGCCGTTATTATTCGAATATCGTCGGGAAATACGGTATGCCGGCACAAACAGCCCTGAAGAAATTGAATACACTCACTTTCAACACGATATGTGCCACCCATGGTCCGATCTGGCGCTCACATGTGTGTGATATCATCGCTAAATATGAAAAATGGAGTAAATACGAAACCGAAGAAGGAGTGGTGATCGCTTTCAGCAGTATGTACGGTCACACGGAGCAGATGGCAGACACAATCGGACGTTTCCTCGCCGAACAAGGCGTTAAAAAGATACGGATCCACGACACTTCGAAGACACATCCTTCTTATATCATCAACGATATTTTCCGCTACAAAGGAGTGATCCTCGGCAGTTGTGCCTATAACGGCGGTATCTTCCCAACTATGGAAACCCTGTTGTGCGAACTGGAAAATATGGGCATTAAAAATCACCTTCTGGCCTATTTCGGTAATAAAACCTGGGGAGGCGGAGCCATCCCCCGCCTGAAAGCTTTTGCAGAAAAAATGAAGTGGGAAGTGGTAGCAGAACCCAATGAAGCACTCGGAGCTATGAAATCTTCCGACATCGAGCAATGTAAAGCTATCGCCCAAGCTATGGCAGAAAGAATTAAAAAGAGTTGATAAGTTGATGAGTTAAAAGAGTTGCTAAGTTACTGAGAAACTAAGATATGAGTTGGAGAAGTTAAAAGAATTATTAAGTTGAGAAGAGTTTATAATCCCCATACTTATTTCAATTCAGTGTAATTTTATTGAAAACTTATTTAACTCAGCAACTCTTTTAACTCAGTAACTCAGCAACTCTCCAAGAAGATTGTTACTGTTATCCCCAATCCGAATTTTTTCTGGTCATAGATGAATGTAGCCGACGTCTTTTCACCTATTCCCAAAATCCCCCAAAACCGAAACCAGGCTCCCTTAACTAATATAACTTGTAATCCTTTTTAAAACTTTATTCATTATCTGATTTTAAGCTGTAACTAATCAGCTCGTCCATCCGTCCTACATGTGATATCTCGGTTTTTGACCGGATCAAATGGACCACCAGGTTACAAATGAATAAAATCAAGCATATGAATAAAACTCTACTTTTCCTGCTGTTACCAGGACTCCTGATTTCCTGTAAACCCACTCCCCCATCCGGAGATAACGGGGAGATCGTTCCCCTGACTTCGGAATGTTTGTTAAAAAACAGTGACCTATATATGAAATATCCATATAAAATAAAAGTACAGGATTCTATAATGTGTATTTGGGACCTGCATGGAGGAGATCGGTTCTATCATCTCTATTCTTATCCTGAGCTGCAATTCATCACTTCCTTTGCCGTGAACGGCCGCGGGCCGGAAGAATATATTTCGACAGGAGGATTTTGTATGGACGAGCAACATATTTATGTTTTCGACACTAGCCGGGCCCGCCTTTCGATCTTCCGGAAAGACAGTCTGATGCAACAACGCATTTCCCCTGCCCGGATAATCGACTACCCTCAAGCCGGCATTCCGATACTGAATTTTTGCCGGACGGACCAAGGGTTTGCCTTGCTCAATTTCGACGGACCGGAACGGATTGCATTTATCGATACTTGTGGACATCTGCTGAACAAAAAATACGAGATTCCGTGGGGAAATACCGCAAAAAACAAAGCCTACCCGACGATGACAGCCTCACTATGGAACTCTTATCTTGACTATAATCCCGACAATCACCTATTAGTCCTTGTCACCCAAAACGGAGAATTACTGGAAATCCATAACCTGGCGTCGGATTCTTCCCGGTTCATTGTCGGCAAAGGAGGTGAACCTGATTTTTTGAGTGATAAAAACGGACTCCTTGTCGGCAAAATCAAGGGTTATCAGGATGTACAAGTCGGGAAAAAAGCCATCTACACCTTATTCTCGGGCACCGATCACCAAGAAGAACTCAAAAAAATGATGAAGGGGCAGCCTACTCCTGATGGTGGCAATTTGTTTTTAGTATACGACCTCGACGGTAAGCTGATCCGGAAATTTTTGCTCGATCACTATACCAATGGTATAGATGTCCACGAAGACAGCAATATACTTTATACCGTAAGTTCTTCTGAAGAAAATGCAGTCAACAAATATCGGTTACCACTCTGATAACCTATTACTGAAAATCTATGAAAAAAATTTTTTATTACCTTTTGCCTCTCTTATTGTTGAATCAGTCTGGAACAGCCCAACAAGATTCATTGACTTTACGGATTACAGACGAAAAAGGCCAGATCATCATCGGAGCCGTAGTCCTGCAATATCCCGAATCGTATCTTCTCGGAGCCTCTAATGAAAAAGGTGAGGTAGAAATAAAGGGGCTCCATATCCCCGCTCGGCAACAACTCGTTTTTCAATGCCTGGGATATGAGATGAAAGCCCTGCCTTTTCAAGAAGTGAAACAACATCCGAACGTCCGGTTAAAAGAAAAAATCACCGAATTGCCCGAAGCAGTAGTCCTCGCACAACCACTGCCTCGACTTCTCGCTCTCACTCACAAACAACTTTACAAAAAATACCCGGCGAAAAAAGAATATGTCCGGTATTATGCCCCTGCCTCCTACTATAAATCGGTAGAATGTAAAGGCCATTGTGTAAATCTACGCCATGAATACGGGCTTTTCATTTGATGAAAGTCCAAACGGCCAGAACCATCCTTTTCAATCACTTTTTTAAACCCTAATCCGTCATGATAAAAGTCTTTATCTACAGCTGTCTGCTCCTCGTTTTCCTCATAAATTGTAAAAGCAACATCCCGGAAGCCCGGAATAAGACCGATTATTCACAAATTACTCATTATTCGTCACGTTCCGCTCATCCGATATCTTCCGTCAATTTCGATACCATACGAATCGATGCCGGTAATGAAAACGAAATGACTTCCCTGCTAGGGAGTTTTCTTTTTCTGGGAGATACCCTTTGTTTTGCCGACCGGGAACAATCTACCCTATTCCTCTACGATCGGGACGGGCGTTTTTTGGGTACCCATCTATCCTACGGAAGAGGTCCGCAGGAAATACAGGGGATCTATGAGATTACCGCACTCCCACAAGGAGGTTATGCAATTATAAACGACTGGCATTTGAATATTTTCGATCAAAGTTGGGGAGGGAAACAACAGTTACGGATCGACTGGCAAAACGATAAAACCCCCGAAATCCTGCTCGCTTCTCCAGGTCCTGACGAAAGTGGAATTTACGAAATTGAACACTTTACCGGTCGATTATGCCCACTGGGAAACTATCTGGCCATCGCTATCGTTACCGACTGTATTACTTACAACGGTTTCCGTTCGAACAGCCAGGCAGCTCATTTTTATGAAAACAGTTATACCCTGGGACTCATCGATCCCCGTACCGGCAAAGTAGAACGGATGATGTGTACCCATTCTCCCATTTATAAACAGTACCGTTATATTCCTAATTTCAAGTCGATTCTATTCGATACCGATACAGAAAATACCTTATTTTATTCTTTCCAGATCGACTCCCTGATCTATCAAACGGACTTTAAGAACAACACCCTGCAATCTTTCGGCCTAGCCGGCCATCCGATGAATACGGATTACAGAGAAACCAATACTTTCGAAGAAGCCACTAACAATTACAAGGAAGATTATAAAAAATTCGGTTCTTACCGTTACCTGAAATACATCCCTGAAACCAAAGTCCTGTTCAGAAACTTTTACCATGGAGAACCTTCTTGCGGGGAAACCGTTCAAGCCTATAAAAATCAGACCCTGGTAGCAGAATTCAATGTACCCGACAACTTTCGGATATTCGGTTATTCAGCCCCTTATTACTATGCGTATGGCAAACCAGATCTCGACACCGAAAATATGATTATTTACAAATTCAAATTGGAAATTTAAACACGATTGACAAAACTTTTCTAATTTTGCATTCATAAATAGAAAACCTCTATCGATTATGGTAAAATTTTTTAGTATTTGCCTGGTGGTATTACTCCTCTGTAGTTGCCATTCACGCCGGAAAGAAATAGCTCGAATCGTTGAAGAATGGAAAAATAAAGAAGTTATTTTTCCGGATCCCTTATTGGTAAAAGTACAAGGGCGGGATACCATCCTCCCGGATTTTCAGGAACGCAAATATAAAATCCTGAATTACATCGACACCAGTGGTTGTACGGAATGCCGGATGAAACTGGCCGAATGGCAATTATTGAAACAGGAAATCGATAGTCTGGGCTACGATGTCGACATCCTATTCGTTGCCTGGGTCCACAATTACGACGAATTGGAAATCCTGCAACGTGCCAATCGTTGTCAGCTACCCTTCCTATACGATCCGCAGGGGGATATGCAAAAAATCAACCAGTTTCCTGCCGAACCGGCTTTCCAAACTTTCCTGCTCGATTCGCTCAACCGGGTCCTGCTTATCGGTAGTCCGGTCGAAAACGATAAAATCTGGACCCTCTACCAACGTTCCCTCTCCTCCTCTCCTCTTTAAACTCCGGGATTCCGGGACGAACCTTTTGTCCCAATATCGGTTATCTATACGATTCACTTGTCAGGCCTAACCTACCCGACGAGAAAATACGCTGAATCGAAGAAAACGGGACAAAAGGTCCGTCCCGGAATCCCTAGCGGGTCACTTTGAGCATATAGCCGTTAAATTTGTCAGTGACAATGGAAGCCGAAGTCAGTGAAATTTTATGCCGTAGAATACTGATGTATTTATTCAACTGCAAATGCAATTTATAATCATCCTTATCCCATCCTGCTTTGATCAATAATTCACGGGAAACTGTTTTCTCGCGGTTACGGCAAAGCATGGTAAAGATTTTAAATTCCAATCCCACCAATTTTTCTTTTCTTTCTCCGATCCATAATTCTCCGGAAAGCAGATCGAAAAATGATTTTTCTCCCAAGCAGATTTTATCACTGCCATTTTTACTTAGACAATTATACACCTGTGCTGCCACAACGGCAGGCGCGCAATTTTTCACCAGATAGGTATAGGCGCCACTTTCGAGTCCACGCATCTGGTTGGCTTCATCCCCTAACGAACTGTAGATCACTATCGGTGTATAGTGGTCGGTAAGCCGGATAATTTGCAGCACCTCAAACCCATTATGACCAGGCATATCGACATCCAGCAAAACAACATTCGGTTGCCGCTCCCGGAACAGCTTCAGTGCCTCCGTCCCATTGGTAGCTACGATTACTTCAAATCCCCTCTCTTCGAGTTGCTCCGCAACCTCCATCACAGTCAGAGGATCATCCTCTGCATATAAAACCTTCAATTTTTCCATGATACCTGTGGTAAAATAATTAAAAACTTGCTACCGTTTCCTATTTCACTCTCTATATGTATTTTCCCTCCGTAAGCACAAACCACTTTATGTACGAAGGTCAACCCCAAACCAAATCCTGTTGTTTTCGTGACTTGCTGATTTCTGACACGATAGAATTGTTTAAAAATCTGTTTTTGATCTTTAGGTGCAATTCCCATGCCATTGTCTTCAACAACCAAAATATAATCAGTCCCCTCTTCATAGAAATTAATTTTAACGACCGGATGAGCTCCTCCATATTTAATAGCATTGTCCACTAAATTGATAACAATATAATTGAAATATATTTTATCGAGGCAAGGGTATCCGAGTCCTTCGGCAATGTGATACTCCACCCGGGCATGTTTTCGGATCATCGTAAACATTTCTGTGATCATCTCCAATTCCAGTTGCAGGTCGATCGGTTCGCGTTCCACCTCCAAAACCGAAGTTTTTAAAGAGGTCAGCATAGTATCGGTAATATCGGCCATCTTCATCAAACGTGCCTTTATCATCCCTAACTTTACTTCATCTGTAGGACATAAAACAGATTCCTTCCGTTTCAACATCCCTCCTATCGCCGAAATCATCGTAGCTAAAGGCTTTTTCAGCTCATGTTCCAAATGGGCAATTCCCATGGTCTGTACCCGTACACTTCTTAGCGTCATCTTTATCGAATTCCATTGCCAAACTAAACAAATAACAAAACCAATCAGAAAAAGTAATTCAATCCATAATACTCCTTTAAGGGCTCGGAAAACGAAGGGAAGTTTGAAGGAGGCCGTGATTTGGTGTTTGTAATCGTATCCTAAATTTAGCGGAGAAGTAGTAATATTATTAGGTTCTACATTAAGCTTATCTGACAATAATAACTTATTTCCATCCAACCCCTTAATTATTAAATAAGGACTTTCAGATATACCTTTTTCTTGTAATGCTTTATGATATAAAACAGCAATCTTCTGTATATCTAAACATTTGTTCTCAAATAAACAATCATAAACAACTTGCCGGCCTAAACTAATATATTTCTCCATTGAATTAATTTTAAGCCTTTTTTCTGTATTATTGTATTTCCAACAAAATTCATCCTCATTAGCTAAACTATACCCTAATTTCAATTTCTTAATAGCAAAAGGAGCTTGATTATCCAAAAAAATCTGAATAATATCCTGCAATACATAATCAGCAGTTTTTCGAAACTCATCGACTTTCATTTCACGCACTCTATACATCCATGCCCCTTGTCCTAATAATACACATATTAACAGTACCACAGATAAACGCCCCATTATACGTATTCTACTCTTCATACACCTAATTTATAGAATATTATAGAATATATTTTTTTTTACAAAATTAAGAATCTTTCCTAAGTTTGCCATCCGAAAACGAACAAATACTCAAAATGAAGAAAAAAGTAAAATTTTTAATTGGTGGAATAGTCTTTTTTATTTCTTTATCTATCAATTTCATTATTTCCTCAAATTCTGAAGAAACTATTCTATATTTTGATAATATAAATGCGATTGCAGAAAAAGAATCCGGAGACGATTTTACTCCTACCTGCATAAAAGCAGGTTACTTATGTACGGGTATAGACAAGAATGGTAATATAGGAACATTTGACGGGTTAAGCATAGACATGGATTAAATAGCCTTATGAAAAAATTACACTATATCATCATCTCTGCCCTCCTGGTTGGAGGTTGTCAATCTGATCCGAGATTAGAGAGTGAAGCTTCGCCGTTGGTACGGACGAAAGTTTCAGAGCTTTATTACGCTCAATCGGATAATATCGATTTAGAGGCATTAAACATTGTATCCCCTTCTAAATTTGTAAAGAAAGGAAACTTATATGCCATCCTGACCCCGAACAGTGCTTATCGTTTTGCCATATACGACAGTGAAAGCGGCAACGTCACCCGTTTAGTGCCGGCAGGAAAAAACGAAGGTGAAGGGATGTACTATATTAGCATGAATCTACAAGGCGATATCGTTTCAGCCTTTGATTTCGGTTCCGGGCGATTGGTTGAAATCGACCTAAACGAATATGCCACGCCAGGTTACCGACCTGTTTTCACCAGTCTTGCAGAAGATGGAAAGACTCCATTCGGAGCAATCCGACTCGATGAAAGAATTTTATCCACAGGTCTCTACACTGCAGGGCGTTATTGTATTAGTCAGGCCACAGGGTACAACTCCTATAGCGTAAGTTATCCAACCTGTGCCGACCCCACTCTAACCGACACGTTAAAAAGTATTTTCTATGCCAGTAATATTTTGGCTCTGAATCCTATGCATTCCAAAGTCGCCTGTGCTAATATGCAATCCGGTTGTCTGGATATCTGTGAAATTCATGATAACGAACTGAGTCGTATCAATGAAGTCCATATGACTACCCCAAGAGTTAAATTCAACAGACATCGTCCGAAAGGTCGTGGCCTGACTCATCCGGTGACTTATTCCCGAAATAACCTGTTCGGATTCTGCGATTTGGCGGTATCGGAGAATTATATTTTCGCTCTGTATTCAGGAAGAACCCTGAAAGATTATAATCTGGATGTGGACAAAGGAAAAACAATCGTAGTATTCGATTGGAATGGTTTACATGTCCGGACTTATCAATTACAGAATGCTTGTTCAGCAATCAGCTATGATGCAGCGGACAATACAATTTATGCGCTGTCACAAGAAGGCAACAAACCTCAAATCATTACGCTGAATTTATAGATTCAAGCAGGGGATATTCTACCCGACGACGAGTATTGGAGAGAGCAAGTTGAGCAGTTAACTATTTTTTCCTAAGGGCTGCGTTTCTCGTTCCTCTCCTTTTTTATTTCTCCAGGCAAAAGTTATAATTGCCAATTATTTTTATAAATGGTATAGTCCGCAGGTCCCTCACGAAGGATTTTATTGCATTAGCCAGATCACAAAACACAACTTCTATAGTCCGAGTCATTCCACCTGTACCGACTCCACTATAACCGACACGCTAAAAAGTGTTTTATACCAGTAACATTTTGGCTCTGATCTCTACGTATTCAAGAGTGGTCTGTACCAGATACCACTGTTTACCAACAAGTTAATGATCATTTTTTAGAATGGTATATTAAAGAATATAGACTGTTTTTTAGTTAAAAAGATCTTTTCTACATTTACAGTGTAGAAACAAATAAACAACAGATGAAGAAGAAGTAAACCGTAGCTTATCACTTTAGTTATATAAAGTCAGCCGGTTAAAACTAAATACAACGCAAAGGAGAGAGCATAGTAAAAGTGGAAAAAAACATTTCCCAAGCCCACTTTTCTTGTTCCTCTCCTTTTTTAGTTCCTTCTTATCAAAATGTTTTAGCAACAAACAACTCACAATAAATAGATTATCGATTATTTTAATTTTTGGTATATTAAAGAACATAGACCATTCTTTAGAAAAAATAATCTTTTCTAAGTTTGTCATGTAAAGACAAAAACAAATAATGAAGCATAGATGATAAATGATGGGGAGAATATCAGGTAGGTGATAAAACCCTAAGATTAAATAGTTGACACACAGCAACTATTTGGTGGAGAGTGAACCGAAGTTAGATAGAAATCCCAAGTCAATCTTTCTGAAGTTCCTCTTCATTTGTTTTTAGATAACAGAAAGCGATTTTTTAAATTGCAATGGAGTCGGCAAAGTATTAACTCTAGTTTTGCAATCAAGTGATTAACAAAAATTTGGGACCAGTACGGCAGCTGGTGTTTTATTTTCATCTCCAAGATTTATGGGGTATTTTGTTTATGGGAAATGCTTTTCTCAACAGTGAGTCTTCTCATTTTTCAGATATACAGGCATTTAATCTCATTCTGTTGGGAATTCTTTATCTTACGGTAAGGATATTGTCAGGACTTTCCCAATATATTCAGCTAACGGTAGTCTTAGGGTTACTTTTCTTCCTCTTAGGTGAAGCAATAGCAGGTTTCGGTCAGATCCACGATTTCGTAGCTCCCCGCCATCTTATAGCTCAGATGAGCGGCAGTTTCCAAAATTCTGAAAGCTATGACGGTCTTTTGGCTTGTCTGCTCCCGTTATCTCTTTCCCTGGCTCTCCGGGCGAACGATGCTCCGAGTAAAAGGTATCTCGTTGTACCTGTGTTATCGGGATTCTGTACATTTCTGGTGCTCACTCTAATTCCAGCCAGCATGAATCCTTGTTGCTGGTTTATTGCAGGAATAGGATGTTATGTTGTAGTTCTCTACCATTTCCGGACTTTCCGTAGCTATAAGTTATTATTACGTTGGTATCCGAAGAGGGTTATTTTCTTTACCCTACTCCTTTTTGTCCTCCTATTTAAGATCGGAGACTCGATGTACACCTCGATGAAAAATCCGGAAGCAGATTGTACTTTTTTATGGGAACAAAGCGTCGGACTTATCCGTCGATCTCCGGATCAGGGATATGGCTTAGGAAGTTTCAGCCAACTGGTATCCACTCCTCATCTTTCTGAAAAAGGTTCTATTTCGCCCGATTCTCCTGAAATATGGGCTATCGACAACCATACTTCCTACTGTTTTAACGAATATTTACGGATCACGGTAGAAAACGGAATACCAGGTCTCCTCTGGTTTCTCTTATTCCTGATCACGGCTTTTTACAATGCCCTTCGCTGCGGACAAATCGGTCTTAGCGGTTGTCTGTTAGCTTTCGGTATATTTGCTTATTTTTCGAACATTTTCGATATTATTCCTTTGAGTATAATCTTGACAATTATACCGGCACTCTGCGGTAGAAGGCTACCGTTCCTGCAACCTCATTGCAGGAAACGTCCCGCTTATTGTTCGATTTTAAGCCAATAACCCAGGGGCTTTTCGGTAAGGATATATACCGAATGATCACCTTTCAGCAATTTTCGTAAACGGCTGACCATTTTGTTGAGTTGCAGACTGCAGTTAGGGGCCTGACTATTCCAACCTGCTTTCAGTAAATCTTCGCGAGCAACTAGGGTATTGCGGTTTTTACATAGGATGGAAAATATCTTATTCTCCAACATGGTGAGGTGATAGACAACATCCGACACCCTCAGGTTACAAGCCGAAAAATCATATTCGACCTGTTTACTCAAACGGATCACTTCCTCCCCACTTCGGGCAATGCATCGCTGGATTTGGGCTAACAGCAGCGTCGGACTATAATTTTTCAGTAAGTAAACGTTAGCGCCCCATTCCAAACCTTTGATCTGTTTTTCTTCATCAATCAGGCAACTATAAATAATGACAGGTGTTTGACTATCCTGAAGCCGTATAAACTGCAAGACCTCGAGTCCGTCTTTTCCAGGCATATCCACATCAAGAACGATCAGATCGGGTTTACAGGCAATAAATTTTTCCAGGGCTTCATTGCCATCGTAGGCGACAATAACTTCATAACCATTATTCTCCAGTTTTTCCTGAACTTCCATGACTGTCATAGAATCATCTTCTGCATACAAAATTGTCATTTTCCGTTTTTATTGTGGTAATACGACGATAAAGCTGCTGCCTACTCCAACTTTGCTTTCCACCTGAATATCTCCCCCATAGGTATCCACCACCTTCCGGACAAAGGTCAATCCTAAGCCAAAGCCCGTCGTTCTACGCACGCACCTAGTATTCATCCGATAAAATGCCCGGAAAATACGCTTCTGTTCTCGTTTTGGAATGCCGATCCCATTATCTCTGACAGCGATTACAAAATTATCATTTTCTTTCCAACAATCAATGGTTACACAAGGATGATCACCACTATATTTTATAGCATTATCTACAAGGTTGACCACCATATAAAAGAAATAGACCTGATCCAGACAGGCCGAAGCAGCCTCGGGAGTGATATGAAAACTCACTTTGGCATAGGGTTTGAGTATCTCGAAAAGTTCGAGTACCATGTCCATTTCTTGTCTGACATTCAAATCGGCACACTTGAATTGGGGCGTGGAATTACCACAAATCATGAGTAAAGTATCTGTCATATCAGCCATTTTGATCAATCTTACCCGCATCATTTTCAATTTCAGCTGCTCCCGTGCGGTCAGGATATCTTTGTTACTTTCCATCAGATCCTCTACTGCATTCAATAAAATCGCTATCGGTTTTTTCAGCTCATGTTCTAGATGAGCAGCCCCCATCATCTTTACTTCCGAAGTTTTCCAAAAAGTGTGAATGTAATGCCATTGCCACAATAAACTCAATATAAAACCGAGTAAAAAAATAACTTCCACCAGCAAGATACCCATAAAAGCGTTGAATACAAAAGGGAGTTCGAAGGAAGCGATCAGGTGATGCTGAAATCCGCATCCCAAATTTGCCGGCACTGCCTGAATTAACTTATCGGAGCCGGAAACTTTCCCGCAAGTGAGTAAGATATGACCTGTATTCCGGTCTGAGATGGCCCAACAAACCAACGGAGGCATAGAACGTTCGGTCAAGGCATTCCGCAATAAAGAATCGAGTCGTCTCACATCGAGCTCCCGATTCTCGTACAAATCATCATATACCAAGTGGATTTTATCCTCAGAAAACACATAGAAATGATTTACCGGAAAACATTTTTCATCTTTATTTTCTCTTAATCTCCCATTACGGAAAGAAGAATCTCTACCATAAGCCAAATACTTAAGCCCCTCGTCTGCAATATATTCCTCCGCCACTTCCGAAAGAAGATAACCTGCCCGCATTTTGAATTCTTTAACTTTCAATTCACGCACATGATAGATCCAGACTCCTTGTCCTAAGAGAAACAAGAATAACATAAGGAGCGTTAATACATTGATAATCTTTATATTATTATTCACCACATAAAAGTTTTGTAAAAAGAATATTATAGAATACTTGTTTTAGCACAAAAATATAAATCTTTTATAATTTTGCTTTTGAAAAAACAAAAAACAATATTCAAAAAAGAGAAAAAACTGACATTTATAAATAATGATATAATTATATCAGTTTTCTTATTTCAGTAAAGAAATTAATTAATTTAAAAATAATATATAAAAAATAAATACAAACAAGTAATATTTACGTGCCTACAGTTCATAAACCGACTTAACCTATTAGAAAAAGAAAAACAACATCAGAATATTTTGTAGAATTACCCATATTTCAAAATATAATGAGGTATTGAAATAGCCAGACCGGCAAGAACAAACGCTATATTTGAGTTACCTAGGATTGCCGACCTCACTATAAAGACGTTGCAAAGCGTTCTTGTTTATTCCGTAACGAAAAAAGCAAGCATTATCGCTCTTGCCCGGTCTGAGCTAATTTGAAAGTTTTATATAATGAATCAAGCAATAGAAAGCATAACTAGATGATCACTGCCGACTCATCTACATGGGAGGAAAAGAAACCAAGGAAAGTATTCCCAAGTTAATCCTTACAGATTCTACCTCCCTTTCTTTTTGTCACTATTTCAACATATTCTTCACTTCTCCCTTCTGACATACACAGGCATACCGACCAGTTCTTTTTCATATTTTTCCTTTAAACTCTCTTCAAATTTAAACATTTTTTGCAAGCGGTCCCCTCAGGCTGTAACTCACGGGGAAGGGAGAAAGCGGGCTATTGTTAAAAAAATAGTGGAAAGTGATATATTCTTAAAATTATCGTTAACTTCAACCGTTCAATAAAACGGTGTTTCCGATCAGATTATAATGAAAAAAATTATCAAAAATATACTTCAATATATTGCAGTCATCGTTATTTCGTTAGTGATAGCAATCTTGTTACGACTGTTTGTCGTCGATTTTTATTCCATCCCCAGCGACTCCATGCAACCGACGATAGAACCGGGAGATTTTATTATGGTAAATAAATTGAGTTTCGGTGCGCGGATGTATAAAAATTTCGATTTTCTGAAAGACCGAACAGAACCGGAAACTTACCGGATCAAAGGCTTCTCGAAAATTCATAATGGGGATGTGCTGGTTTTTAATTTTCCCTATTCAGGAGGATGGGACAGGATCAGTATGCACCTTTCCCGTTTCTATGTCAAACGCTGCATCGGTATACCGGGCGATAGTCTGCAAATCAAAGGGGGATTTTATGAAATCAACGGTAGGCGGGGAATAGGCAATCTGAACGATCAGGAGATGCTTTCCAATTATCGGGGTGAATATCCGCAGGGAATATACAACACTTATCCATTCGACTACCGGCTAGGCTGGAACTTTATAAATTTCGGTCCCCTTTATCTGCCCCGTAAAGGGGATACCTTACCGATCGATACTTCAGCTGTCCGGATCTATTATAAAATGATTAAATACGAAAGTGGGCTGAACTTGCAAGAGCGAGAAGGTCAGGTGTGGTGTGGCGATTCACTGGTCGAGCGTTATACTTTCCGTACCAACTGGTATTTTATGGGCGGTGACAATATGTGGAATTCTCAGGATTCGCGCTATCTGGGGCCTATCCCCGAAGAATTTATCATCGGTAAAGCGACCTTGATTCTGACAGCCAAAGATCCCGAAACGAAAGCCTATCGCTGGAGGCGTTTTTTTACCCGGATCAGGAAAGAGGTAAAGAACAGATAGGAGCTGACCACAAAAGCTAAAACTTTTGGACCAGCTCCTTCTCTATAAAGACCGATTACGATCTTAGCTGAGCATCCATATGAGCAGCTGCCCGGCGTCCGTCTCCCATAGCGAGGATCACCGTAGCTCCTCCCCGGACAATATCCCCACCGGCATAAAACTCCGGCAGATTCGACTGCATGGTAGCATCATTCACGACAATCGTACCTTTCTTAGAAACTTCCAGTCCGGCCACCGAACGGGGAACGATCGGATTAGGCGAAACTCCGACAGCTACCACTACCACATCGGCATCGATCAGGTATTCGCTCCCTTCAACCGGCACAGGACGACGACGTCCGCTGGCATCGGGTTCACCAAGTTCCATTTTCTGAACCCTGACTTGTTTTACTCTTCCCTTTTCATCAGCGATATATTCTACCGGATTGGTCAAAGTGATAAATTCGCATCCTTCTTCCTTGGCATGTTTCACCTCTTCGAGACGTGCAGGCATTTCTTCTTCACTGCGCCGGTAAACAATCATCGCTCTCTCGGCTCCCAAACGTTTAGCGGTACGAACAGAGTCCATCGCTGTATTTCCACCACCGACTACGACTACATTTTTTCCCCGGTAGACCGGCGTATCCGAAAACTCGTTATCAGCCCCCATCAAATTCACCCGGGTCAGGTATTCGTTAGAGGAAAGCACCCCATTCGCATTCTCTCCCGGAATATTCATAAAATTAGGTAAGCCTGCACCGGAAGCGACATAAAATCCTTTGAAACCCTCCTTTTTCAGGTCTTCGATACTTTCGGTCATCCCAACGATAAAGTTAGTTACAAACTTCACACCCATTTTTTTCAGGTTACCGATTTCCACATCTACGATATGATTCGGCAGACGGAATTCAGGAATACCGTATTTCAATACCCCTCCAATCTCGTGGAGCGCTTCGAAAACCGTAACCTCATAGCCTCTCTTCACCATATCTCCGGCAAATGAAAGTCCCGAGGGTCCTGAACCGATCACTGCTATTTTTATTCCGTTGGGAGCAGCCACTTCGGGTATCGCCATCTGACCGGATTCGCGTTCGAAATCAGCTGCAAAACGTTCCAGATAACCGATAGCTACCGGTGCTTTTTTCATTTTTTGCAGATAGAAACATTTCGATTCACATTGTTTTTCCTGTGGACATACCCGTCCGCACACTGCCGGCAGAGCACTGGTCTTTTTCAATACGGCAGCAGCTTCAAGAATCTCTCCACGCTCGATATTTTTAATAAATCCTGGAATATCGATCCCAACAGGACAGCCTTCCATACAGGTCGGATTAGCACAATCCTGACAACGCCGGGCTTCCTGCATAGCCATTTCTTTCGTCAGCCCGGTATTCACTTCCAGGCGCTGGCTAGAGATCCGTTCCTGAGGAGTACGTTCGGGCATTTTCACCCTTTCGATCATCGTACGCTCTTTCGCTTTCACAGTTTCGCGCAGTGCTTTCCGCCAATCGGCATTCCGATCGCTCAGGGCACATTCGCCATGATGTACGAATTCCTCCATTTTTTCGGTTTCCGCCCCTTTAAAGCCTCCCAAGCGAGACAACATCTCATTGAAATCAATCTGATGGGCATCGAATTCAGGGCCGTCAACACAAGTAAATTTGGTCTTTCCACCGACAGTAACCCGGCAGGCACCACACATACCGGTACCGTCCACCATGATAGCATTCAAGCTGGCAATGGTCGGGATTTCATATTTTTTAGTGAGTAAAGCACAAAACTTCATCATGATAGCCGGTCCGATAGTTACACACAGATCCACTTTTTCACGGCCGATCACTTCTTCCATCCCCACGGTTACAACTCCTTGTTTACCATAACTTCCGTCATCGGTCATGATGATCACTTCATCGGAAGCTTTGCGCACTTCATCTTCCAGAATAATCAGTTCTTTAGTACGAGCAGCCAAAATACTCACTACCCGGTTACCGGCAGCCTTAAAGGCCCGTATAATCGGCAACAGAGGAGCCACACCGACACCACCTCCACAAGCCAACACGGTTCCCACTTTCTCTATATGAGTCGCTTTGCCCAATGGTCCTACCAAATCCGTTATATATTCTCCTTCTTCGAGATTACATAATTTGGTAGAAGAAACTCCCATTTTCTGGATCACAAGCGTAATCGTACCTTTCACCGGATCAGCGTCCGAAATCGTTAACGGCATCCGTTCGCCTTTTTCACCTACCCGTACAATCACAAAATTACCCGGTTTCCTGGATTTAGCTATTAAAGGAGCCTCGACGACCATTTGCACCACCTTCTCAGAGAAGTACGTTTTTTTCAGAATCTTATTCATTTTTTATACGTTTATAGTTCTTTGTTATATGGGCCGTATGGAATATTTTTCAATTCCACCTTTTGGTGATACAAAATTAGTGGCTATTTTCTCACAAACAACCCTTTAACAGAAAATTAAACAAAAAGTTCTATATTTGTATTTCTATTAAGAGATGGGAGAGAAGTGAAGATGAAAGATTAGGGATGTATCATCTCAGGAATTTAAGATATTAGTTTATGAAAGCAGATAAAAAGAACCGAATCCATGTAGTTTATTCCACTGATCCGAACTATAATTACGAATACAATAACGAGACAGAAGACGAGACATTACCCCCGGAAAAACAAAATCTGAGAGTAATACTCGACTCCAAACAACGTAAAGGGAAAACGGTCACCTTAGTACAGGGCTTTGTAGGCAGGGAAGACGATCTGAAAGAACTGGCCAAACTGCTAAAAAACAAATGCGGAGTCGGCGGATCGGTAAAAGACGGAGAGATCATCATTCAGGGAGAAGTGAAAGAAAAAGTCCTGAATATCCTCCGGGAAAATAAATACCGGGCCAAATAAAGGTTGCTCCATTACGTTCCAGCGATTTTATCAATTCAATTTTCCTCTGAAAGACGATATTATCTTCTTTCAGAGGAGTTTGTCAAGTCACTTCAGCCTTCTCCTTTCTGTTTCAGCCCTTAGCCTATAGCCTCCCGGCCTTTTACCTCTTATTCATCCCTCAGTGCCTCCACCGGATTCACCCGGATGATCGCGCGTATTTTCCAGGCAATGGTCAAAGCCACCACCGTTACCATCACAAAGACTATAAAAATCCAAAAGGCCGGACCGTGATCGAAATGCAGGGTAAACCCCTGAAGCCACAAATGCATGATCCAGTTCAGAAAAGGGAAAGTAAGCACCATCGCCGCCACTAATAACCTCAGGTATAACCGGGCAAAGAGACGTACTATCACATAAGCCGATGCTCCGTTGATTTTACGGATAGCGATTTCCTTTCGTCGCCTTTCGGTATCGATACTGATCGCCGAATAAATCCCCAGAACAGTAATCGACAGACACACCAGCGTGAAAAACAGCAACATCGATTTCATCTGTTCCTGGGAGTGATTTTCTTTCTGCACCAATTCTTCCAGTGTAAAAATCCGGTTGTCCAGACTTTCCGGCACTTCTTCGGCCAGCATACGTTGCACCGTCTCCATGACCTTCGCTTTGGAGCCGGGAAGTACTTTAAGATAACACCACCTGGGATGTTCACTCAACATCCATAAACGTGCCCACGTATGATTTTCTGTATAAATCTGAGGAATAGCTTCCACCACCCCACAGATATTTATTTTTTTCCCATCGATATCTTCAAATCCATCGGTGATGACCTTTCCTCCGTATATGCCGTCGATAATCCGGTCAGCCACCCTTTGCCCCGGATACTTAAACATTTCGCCGGCAAGTACGGGAATATGAAAGAAAGAAGCAAAATTCGGTCCGGTCCGCACCTCACAGAATTCCCGGTACTGCCCTTCCCCCAGCCGAACCGTCGTCGTCGAAAAGTATCCGCCGAACAAATCCTTATCCATCGGCAAGACATCGGTGACACCGGCAATCTCTCCGAAACGGGCGATATAAGCCGTTTCCAATCCCTGCAACTGCGGATAGGTGAGATTAACTTCGAGGATATGCTCCCTCTCCTGTTTATCGAGAAAAGGAAAAATATTCTTCATATTCATTTCCGATTGTAAATAAACAGCCAGTCCGCCGGTAAAAAACAGGAAACAAATCACCAATTGCATACCCAACATCCAATTCCGTAATCTGTTTTTTCTTATTTTCAGGGAGGTTCCTATACCGGTCTGTATGCTCTGACGATTCAGCCGATGGGAAATCCCCCAGCAAACTCCCAGAAACAGGACGACACAGCCCCCCAGATATTGTAACAAATGGCGGTACAGCATAGCCGGCTCAAAAACGATCACCTGCCTCGTCAGACTAAAATCCAACCTATCGTATAGTAATTCGAGCAAACAAGCCACGATAATCCCGACAGCCATAAGCATGATCACCGTTTCGGCAAACAACAACCCCAATACCTGTCGACAGCTACTCCCGATAGCCCGGCGGATATTGTATTCCTTTTGTCGATTCAGAAAATTACCGCTGATGAAAATAAAAAAATTCAGTACCGCCACCAACAGGATCAATAATCCGATGCATAAATACCCATAGCCGAGATCATGATAATATTCCGTACTGTTCTTTCCGGGTGACAATAACTGCGGTCTTCCTTCCATTCCCGAGACAAAAACCTTATTTTTTTCGGGATCGATCCTTTGATTCACCGTTTCTTTTTTCACTCCGGGATATAGCAAAGCAAACGTCGTACATCCGGTTCCCTCTCCCGGTACATACCCGGCAAATCGGCCCTGCTGATCGTTAATCAACAGGGCATCAATCCGATTCAGGAGACTATAACTGGCATTCACCGGCAAATCCTCCATCACTCCCGACACCACATAATCGATAGCGGTCAATTCTTCCGGAGTATAATTTCTTTCGGACCTTCTTGTCAATTTATTCGGATGGAATACCTTACCGACCGGATTTTGTTTTCCAAAAATCCGACGTGCAGCAGACCGGCTCAATACTACAGCATTCTTTTGCCGGAACAACTGCCTCCAATTTCCTTCGGTCAGTTGCACCGAGAAAACCTTCTGAAAGTTGCTGTCGACCTCGATCGTATAAAGCATACAGACCAAAGGTTTTTTCTCTCCGCGTTCGAAGGTTACATTCATTTGTCCCCCATAGGATACTGCCGTACAACACTCGATCTGTCCCGGAAAAGCCGTTTCCATATCCCCGGCCAAAGTCGGCGGTGTCCCGGCAAAATAATCCTGCAACTCCCCGCCTTCTCCTACCTTGATCTGTATCTCCGCCATCCGGTCATAGTTAGGGAAGACCTTATCTATCGAAAAGAACAAACGGGCACAAAAATTACACAATACAAAACAGAGTAATCCCATCGCCAGACCGACTACCGCAATTCCGGCCGATACTTTATATTTACAGATATTGCGCCAGGCAACAATCAAAATGTGTCGAATCATAATTTCATACCAATCACAAAAAATAATATCTTCAATCGTTTTTCAATACCTCGGTCGGATTCACCCGGATGATTTTCAGCAATTGAGACCCGATTGTCAACAGCATAATGATCATCATCAGAATAAAAATCGCAGCAAACACATCCGGTCTCAACGTGATCCGGTGGCTATATTCTTCCAGCCACCGGTGCATCGTCCCGTATATCAGCGGAAAAGCGATACAGGCGGCAAAGATCAAGAGTTTCAGATAATGCAGACAAAAGATTCCGGCAATATCCGTCAAAGCAGCTCCGTTGATTTTACGGATAGCCATCTCCCGGCTTCGTTTTTCCACGGCCAGCATCATTGCCGAATACACA
This sequence comes from Odoribacter sp. N54.MGS-14, assembly GCF_000980295.1. Lineage (NCBI taxonomy): Bacteria > Pseudomonadati > Bacteroidota > Bacteroidia > Bacteroidales > Odoribacteraceae > Odoribacter > Odoribacter sp. N54.MGS-14. The sequence goes on from NZ_LARL01000003.1 coordinate 50,163, forward strand.
CCCAAAGCACTGATCAGTATACAAAAAACAGCCAGCCAAAAGATCATACTGCCGAGTTCGATCACCTTACTTAAATAACCTTCCATATCTACCCAAAGATTTTCAATATATAGAGGGGTAAACGAACTCAACTGAGCTTGCACTTTATCTTTCAATGGCTGTATCCCTTGCTGAACATATCCCGGCCTGAATTTCACATAAAGCGTTTCGTTGATATAACCTTCCGGGAAAGGCAGATAAATTCCCGGTATGATCCGGGGTTCGTTTCCTACGGGTAAAAGATTCTCCATGATACCGATAATCCGGTAAGTAATCACTCCCATCATCCCATCGATAGTCACAGACTTTCCGATCGGATTTTCACCCAGCCAATCGGCAAATGCCCGGTTAACGACCATCACATAAGGTTCACCGGTCTTGAAAAAACGCCCTTCCTCCATTTTCGCATGGATAAAATCGGTATAGTTCGGGTCGACACAATTATAGTTCAACGTCACTTCTTTCTCTTCCTCCACACCTTCTATCCGATAGCCTTTGGGATACATCATCCAGGGAGCGAGTAATCCGGTACCACTCCGGCACCATTCTTCGGCATAGGGATTCGCCGCCAGCATATCGCGCATTTGTTTCCGGATCGGCTCGAGACTCTCACCATTCAGATTAAAGGCATAAATACGCTCCATCTCCGCCCGGGTCATCCCCCCGGCCATCTGGCTTTCCAAGGCTTTTTGCTGATTCTGCATAAACCAGGAGAGACCGATCAGGAACATACAAATGACCAGTTGGATTCCCAATAGCACTGTCTGCATACGGGCACGGTAAGCAATCCCTCCTCCTTGTAAATTACGTAACATAGTCGCTTGCCGTACCTGCCGGATAATTCCGTATCCGACAACCAACATCAACAGCCACACTCCGATCAGGTATTCGGCTAAATCACCTCCCATTTTAATCACCCAACTCCCACCCTCGGAAAAATTCATATAATAGGTCCATTCCCCGGCAAAATACATCGAAATCAGTTCCAGCATGGCCGCCGCTATCACTCCGGTGATGAGCAAAGTCAGGGTTATTTCGACCATAAACAGCTGAAGCAGCCTCCCTGATGTCGCTCCGTGGAGTTCCCGGATACCCAGTTCTTTCCTGCGGTTGAACATCCTGCCGGCCGTAAACAACAGGAAATTGAACAGCGCTGTCAGCAAGACCAGCAACCCGATCCCGGAAAATATCAATCCCGCCTTACTCAATAGAGGCTTCCCGGTCAGTTTCTTATAGTCTTTGTAAGGATAAACTTTCACAGTCAAAGGTGTATTTCCCCTCCACTCCGGATGTTTCTCCATATAAACACCGATTTTACGGTTCAGCAATTCATAGGAAGTCCCCTCCCGCAAGCGATAGTATACGAAAACATAATCCCTGTATCGGGCCTGACGCAATACATCGGAATTCAGGACCACCCCGTCCCCATACTGAAAATCCGTACGATGCGGAAAATTTTCCATCATCGCCGCCACAGTCCAGGAACGCTCAGTATTCTTAAAATCATTTACTTCTGTAAAACTCTTTCCGACCGCTTCCGAAGTACCGAAAATTTTATCGGCCCCTTCGGATGTCAGTATCAAAACATCGGGTTGCTTTTTCAATTTCTCCCCATTCCCCGCCGTCAGCCGAAAATCATAAAAATCGAAAAAAGAACTATCCGTCAGCACAAAGAAAGCCTTCGCAGCTGTCTGTTTCCCATTTTCCTGCCCGACGACACATAATTTATCGCTGACCCCGGACATACCGACATAATATACCGATTTTTCAATCTCAGGAAACTCCTGTTTCAACTGTTCAGCCAGATCCAGGCTGACCAACCCGTCGACCTCCCCATTTTCCCGGATAGTGACCAATTTATAAGTCTCCCCGTAATGGGGTAACTGTTTATTCCAGGCCAACTCTTTCCTCAACATATAATTACATACCGTAAAGCAGGATAATCCTCCGGCTAACCCGAGTACACAAATCACCGATTGTAACTTGTACTTCAATAAATTCCGGTATGCCATTTTCAGTCCATGACAACTCATCTCTTTATTCAATTTTCTGTAATTTCTACTTTCCTTCTTTCAGGGCCCTTGCAGGATCGCTACCGACAGCCCTGTCCATTTGCAGAGCCACCGCCAGACGATCTACAAATCCTGTCTCAACATGCCTGCCTGCTCTTTTATCATTTGAGAATCAATTCTTCGGCATCTCCAAAAGTATCGTAACCCGAGGTGATCACCCGATCCCCTGCTTTCAATCCTTCGATAATCTCATATTGACGCGGATTCTGCCGGCCTACCGTAATGGGTACTTTCACCGCTCTGTTACCGGATTCGTCCAATTTGTAGATCCATTGTCCTCCCGTATACTGGAAGAAATTGCCTTTCGGAATAACGACGGCATCTTCGGGCTGTCCCAGTTCGACCTGTACCCGGTAGCTTTTCCCGATGCGTACATTATCGGGCATCTTTTCACAAAATACCAAATCGACATCAAAGGTACGATCCTTCACCTCAGGAACCACCCGGGTAATTTTCAGCGGATATTTTTCATCCTGATAATTGACGGTGGCGGGTAGTCCGGTAGTAATCCGGTCGATGTAATATTCGCTTAGAGAAGTGTGGATTTTAAACTGGTCGAGCACTTTGATCTCGGCAATGCTTTCATTCGGGCCTACCTGTTGTCCCGGGGTCACTTTGACAAAGCTCAGTTGTCCCTTCACGGGAGCTCTGACCACCAATTTATCCAGACGTTCACAGGCCCGGGCAAATTTTTTCTTTTCGCGTTCGAGATCGCCTTGCATCAATTCTTTCCGGATCACCGTCACGGTAGAATCGTGCTGTAATCCCTCGAGTTGTAAAGCCGTACTTTTCTTTTTATATTCGTACTCATCCCGGGCAACTTCGAGCTGCGCCTTGCTTTTCACTCCCATCTTATATTCTTCCTGATCCAAAACATAGCTTTTTTCGAGGCGCTCCAATTCATAAGCGGCCTGTAATACCTGTTGTTTCAAATTCAGGCTTTTTTGTTCCATCTCGATCGCTTTCTCGCGGAATGCAGTAATTTGTTTATCCAAATCATCCCTTTGGTCGTCGATAGAACGGATCAGTTCCGGATTGGTCAGTACCAGGATAGTATCTCCTTTTTCCAGCATCACCCCTTCTTCGCCGATGATCTTATCGACACTTCCCCCTTCACGGGTATTTACTTTCAACGTCAGGATCGGTTGTACAATCCCTTCGGCATCCACATACTCCAGGAATTTATCTTGTCTCACCGTTTCGATCGACAGTTTATCGGCCTCTGTACGAAGCTTGCGTCCTCCCATCGAATTTACGACCACGTAAATCAAAAAGGCGAGAAAAACGACACCGGCAATCAGATAGTTCCGATAGCGGATGATAAAAGGTTTTTTTTCAAGAATCCGGTCCATACTATTTAATTTTCAAGTTTTTTATAATCTACACTGATCTCCGAATGGCGGGCAAAATCATAGAGCGTCATACTCCGGAGCATATAATACAAATTCCAGTAATTACTCAAAGCATAAAGGAAATTACGGCTGGCACTGTCTTTCTCGGTGACCGATGCATTCAAGTCGAGAATAGTGGATTTTCCCAATAAGTACAGTTTACGGGCCACCTCATGGCGGCGGCGGGCTGTCTGGTCTGTTTTCATAGCAATCTGTACCCGTTCGGCCTGCAAGTTGAATTGTAATACCAATTTACGGACATTCATTTCCAGGTTGTTCCGTTGTTGTTCCACCTGTATTTTCACCAATTCTTCCCTGGATTTCGCCACTTTCACCCGTCCGCGTCCACGGCCCCAGTCGAGGATCGGTAAGGAAATCCCGACACGAACCTGTTGCTGATCGTTGGGATTTGTATAGGCCTGGTTAAAAGTGGTCCCCGTCTGTGACAATCCGCACTGCACATACAGATCGGCCTTCAATCCGGCATTCGCCCTGGCCTGTGCCACACCACTCTTACTTTCTAATAATTGCCGTTCGAGATCATCTATATCGGGACTATTACGGTTGAATAATTCGTAGGCTTGCTCCGGATTCACCCGGATCCGGGGAACTTCGACATTTACCCGGACTTTCAGAATAACATTTTTATCCAGACCCAAATACACACACAAAGCCTGACGGCAGTTGTCCATTTCAATGGAAGCATCCATCACGTTGGTCGATTCGTTCAACCGATTGATCTCCAACTGTAAAAGTTCGTTTTCTGTGATCCGTCCGATCTCATACCTACCTTTACCGAATTTATACAGAGTATCCGCATTATTGTAATTGAACCGGGCCATATCGTAATTACTCTGAGCCTGTGCCAAAGCGAAAAATTTATTCACCGTTTCAGCAGATACCAGCTCGAGCGATTCCACATAGGCCTTTTTCGCCTCCCGATAACGTACCGGTTCGATCCGGCGGTCCCATCTCAGGCTATTGTATCCGAACAAGGATTGGCTATAACCGATAATAATCGGGGAAGAACGGAAGGATACCGAATTAGAATCGAACAATTTCATCCGTTGTAACGAACTCTGTACAAAAAAACTACCTCCGGTCAGGGAGACATTTTGGGAAATCGACAATTCACCGTCTACCGTCAACATATTCTGACTGACGTATTTCTCCGAACCATCCCCCAAGGTGACTTTACTAATCGTTCGTGTCAGATCGGGATTAGACGAAAACGTCAATGAAGGCAGATAATTCGCCCGAAAAGAACGATAACTCCAATAAGCCGAACGGAAAGTGTGACGGGCAGATACTGCCGAGGGTGAATTTGTACGGGCCATGTCGACAGCCTCCTGCAAAGTCAATTCGATCACCTGACCGCTATCCCGGGCTACTTTAACCGCAAGATCGCCCCTATTCTGGGCCGAAAGCCCGGTAGCTACCAGTAATGACCATCCTGTGATATAGCATAATTTCAGGTTCATAGGTTTCTTTTTACAAATCAGGGAGGCAAACAACGTGCCATAAACAAAATAATATAATAATCAACAACTTACAAAACAAAAGCGATAAAATAGATGTGCATATCCGCACAAAAAATGTTCGAATCCGCACATACAAGCTGTAAATATTATTCCTACATTTGTTTGAAATGAATAACAACACCTGTTCAATCCTAAAACCATGGATGGAAAAATTCTGATTGTAGACGATAATGAAGATGTGCTTTTTGCTTTGAATCTATTATTAGAGCCTTATGTGGAAAAAATAAAGGTCACTACTTCTCCTGCGCGTATAGAATATTTTATGGACAATTTCAACCCGGACATTATCTTACTGGACATGAATTTCAGCCGGGATGCCAGCAGTGGACAAGAAGGCTTTCTATGGCTGGAAAAAATTTTACAAAAAGACCCGCAAGCCGTCGTGTTGTTTATCACCGCATATGCCGACACCGAGAAAGCCGTGAAAGCTATTCGTGCCGGCGCGATCGATTTTATTCCTAAACCCTGGGAAACCGAAAAACTGCTGGCCACCATTTCCTCGGCTATCCGTCTCCGCCAAACCCGGACCGAAGTAGTGGCTTTGAAAGAGCAGCTGACAGCCCTTTCCGCTCCGGACGAAGGAGTAGAAATCATCGGTGAATCGCCGGCCATACTGGAAGTAATTCACACCATCAAAAAGATCTCGGGCACCGACGCCAACATTCTTCTATTGGGTGAAAACGGTACGGGGAAAGACCTGATAGCCAGAGCCATTTACCAAAACTCTCCCCGCAACGGAGCTCCTTTTGTCCCGATCGACCTGGGGGCAATCCCGGAAACCTTATTCGAAAGCGAGCTTTTCGGTTACGAAAAAGGAGCTTTCACCGATGCCCGGAAAGACAAAGCAGGACGTATGGAAACCGCCTCGGGGGGAACCCTGTTTCTGGACGAAATCGGAAATCTCTCGCTTCCCATGCAAGCCCGGCTATTGACAGCGATCGAGAAACGTCAAATCACCCGTTTAGGTTCTACTCAGCCTAAAAACATCGATATCCGTTTGATCTGTGCCACCAATGCCGATATCCACAATATGGTCACTACAGGAAAATTCCGCCAGGACCTTCTTTACCGCATCAATACCATCGAAATCCCGATTCCTCCCCTCCGGGAACGGGGAAAGGATATTTTACTCCTGGCCCGGCATTTTCTCAACCGCTATTGCTATAAATACAAAAAAGAAATTACCGGCTTTACACGAGACACCCAACAAAAATTGCTCCAATACAATTGGCCGGGTAATGTAAGGGAATTACAGCATGCTGTCGAACGGGCCGTTATCCTGGCCCCGGGCAAGCTGTTAGAACCGGACAATTTTATGTTACGTCCCCCATATAGTAGTACTACCGGTGACCTGGAAACCTTAAACCTGATGGAATTGGAACAAAAAGCGATAGAGAAAGCGATGAAAAAATGTGAAGGTAATATCAGCCGGGCTGCCGAAATGCTGGGCATCACCCGTTTTGCCCTTTACCGTAAACTGGAAAAATACGAAATCTGATGAAATCTTTCCAAAACTCCCGTCTGATCTTACTCTTACAAAGCGGATCGTTGGTCTTCCTTTCTGTTTTGTTGGGAAGCCTATTGATGAAATCGCTTTGGTTTTGTTCGCTCTTTACTTTTTTCGTCATTCTCCTGTTTATCCTCCATATCGACAAGCAGCAACAAAAGTTGACCGAAATGGTCATGCGGCTCATTACGGCTATCCGTTTTTCAGATTTTTCGTTATCTTTCCGTCCGGGGAGTAAAAAACAGGCAGACCCTCGGTTAACGCAGGCGATGGAACAAGCTTTAAAGCAATTCCGGGAAAAAATGTACACCCTCGAAGAACAACACCTATATTATAATACCTTGTTGAGTACCATCGATTCGGGCATATTGGTCCTCAACCGGAACGGCACCATCGAATGGTATAATAAAACCGTGCTTCGGGAATTCGGCCTGACCAGCCTTCGCCAACTTTCAGAACTGGCAGCGATTACCCCTGACTTACCCGACCTATTGCTGCGGCTTATCCCCGGAGAAACTCATATTCTGCGTCTGGAACAATCCGGGCGTGTCCGTGAAATCGCTCTGAATCCGGTCATTTTCAGAATACAGGGCAAAGAATTATTATTGATCAGCCTGAAAAACATTCATTCGGTACTGGAAAACAATGAAATCGAAGCCTGGCAAAAACTGATCCGGGTGCTGACCCATGAAATCATGAACTCCCTGGCCCCCATCATTTCTCTATCCGAAACCCTGACGGAACGGGTTGCCCGGACAACGACCGAAGATGCGACCTCACCGGTCATGCTCCAGGCTTTAGAAGCGATCCACCGGCGTAGTAAGGGATTACTCGAATTTGTACAAAATTACCGGAAACTTACCCGTATCCCGGCTCCCGAATTAGTCCCGCTCTCGCTGGAAGAATTATTCACCGGTCTTCGGAAACTCCATGCGACCTCTGTTATTCCCTGTGAATTTATTTGTCACGATCCCCGTCTGCAAATCCAAGCCGACCGTACCCAGATCGAACAGGTACTCCTCAATCTCATCCGAAATGCCGAAGAAGCCTGTCGGGATATACCGGCTCCCCTGATCCGCATCACCACCCAATCCGACACCACTCAGATCACCATCCACGTCGAGGACAACGGACCGGGCATCGTCCCTGAAGCTTTGGATAAAATCTTCGTTCCTTTTTTCACAACCAAATCCGGAGGCTCGGGTATCGGTCTCAGCCTGTGTAAACAAATCATGACCCTCCATAAAGGCAATATCACCGTCAAATCACAAACCGGTGCAGGAAGTGTTTTCACCCTTTCTTTCCGAAGATAAACCAATCACGGGAGGGGGATCGGAATATCAATAGCTCAGCAGACTTTGCAAGAATTTTCCGACCGCTTTTTGCAATTGTGAAGCAGTACAGGTATAATGGTTGATGAGAACGGTAAAGGCCATTCGTTCATTCCCCGTAGTAGTCAGGTAACCTGCCAGACAACGTACCCCGGACATCGACCCGGTTTTAGCCTGCATCCGTCCTTTCAATGCTGTCGCTCCGATACAATAACCACTTAAACCACCGTCTTTTCCTGCCACCGGCAATGAACGGCCCAATGTCTCCCCTACCACTTTGTCTGCATAAACCAACAGGTCGGTAAAAACAGAAGCCGGCACAGCATCCATCGGCGACAACCCACAGGCATCTTTTAAGATCATTCCTTCCGCCGGTATCCCAGCCTCTTTGAGTAACATTCCGACCTTTTCCGGCCAATCCGCCGGAGCTACCAGGCACCCTAAGGCTTCGGCAAACAAATTGACACTGGCTTTGTTGGTATGGAATACGATTTCCCCCAATTCAGGAGAAGTCAGGGTCAACCATTCCGTACGGGGTTGTTCTTCGATTTTTTTCTTCGCAACGGTAATTCCTCTGGCTTTCAGTATATCGGTCAATTCGGCTACAAATACTTCAGCCGGACGATGTATCGCACCTTTCACTTTAAAGAGCGTCCGGTTTTGTGGAAGAGTCCCCCGAATACATAAAACTTCACTATAGGGTCCTCCGAACACCCAGGCATCATCCCGGTTTCCGACAGCAGCCGTTACCTCATTCACTATTTTCACTCCCGGCAAAGCAGGGACAATCTCTTTTAACTTAGCCGGAGTGCCTGCGACTCCTGTCTGAAAATGATAAAAACAGGTATTATCCCGGTAATTGAAGGGCAGATACAAAGCTGCATAGTAATTCGAAACATCTTCCCAAGTCCACGATCCCGGAATATTCACTCCCGGTAATGCTCCCTCGACCCGGATACTTCCGTCTATTCGTTGTATTCCTGCTTTTTCCAACGCAGTGACGATCGGACTCAAAAGAGAATGATTGGGGAAATAACGGGACTCGAGCGTCGGATCACCCGCTGCCACAAGAATCAAATCTCCGGTTAAAGTACCATCTTGTATCTTTCCGGTATACCCGACCCGGGTTTTAAAACGAAAATCTTTCCCTCTTTCCTGTAAAGCAAATACAGTAGGCAGTAATTTCGTCACGGAGGCCGGAGTCAAGGCCATTCCTGCCTGATGAGTCAATACCGTCGTTCCATCTCCGACTTTTTTCACCGATATACCGATAGCAGCGTGATTCAATCCCGGCGTTTCCAGTAATTGCTTTAAAGCCACCTCCGGCTGTCCTTGCACGCCCCACCCCCAAAGACAAAAACAAAATACAAATCCCCAATATCTCATCATCAATCTTCTATCGTCTTCAAAATCTTCTCTACCTCTTCCTCGGTCTCATGCAGTTTGGATTTACAAAAAGCAATCAATTCCGATACCCGCTTTACCTTGCCGCTCAATTCATCGACATCCAGTTGATTATTTTCCAGTTTAGTCACGATATCCTCGATTTCGGCCATAGCCTCTTTATAGGTTAATTTATTTTCTTCCATAGGGTTATAAAAGTTTTTGAGTTGCTGAGTTGCTGAGTTACTGAGTTACTGAGTTGTTAAGGATTTGACATTGGATTTTACCATGAGCTAATTCGGTTTCCACGATCTCTCCGGCTTGTAAAACCGCAGCTTTTCTGACTGCTTTTCCATTCAAACGGGTGATCGAATAACCTCTTTCCAGCACATTTTTAGGATCTACGTATTTGATCGTCGTTGCAGCCAATTCCAGACGACGGTGTTGATCTGCAAATATCCGACCGGTTTGTTGTTGTAAGGGCTTTCCGAAATTTTCCAGGCGATTTCGCTGACGATCGGCCAAGACATCTATCCGGCCGGTTATTTTCATTTTCAAACGATCGAAATATACCTGCCGGTTCCGGATATAATTTTCAGAAGCATGGTCCAAACGTTGGGACAGCAATTTCAGGTTTGTTCGATTCCCTGTCAACACCACTTGCACCGAACGTTTAAAATCGGATATCCTTACCACCTGTCTGTTTTGTTCGTTGTGGAGCAATTCCTGCACTCCTACGATAAAATCATTTTTCCAGGTCTCCAACTGCCCATCCTGCTCCCGGAAAGTCCCGATCAAAAAAGCGGCAGCAGCCGTAGGAGTCTTCACCCGCATATGTGCAACACGGTCGACGATTGTTTCGTCTCTCTCGTGACCGATTCCGGCAATCACAGGCAAGGGAAACTGCGCAATATTAGCAGCCATCTCATAAGAATCGAAACAACCCAGATCGGTCTGCGAACCACCTCCCCGGATAATGACCACCACATCGAATACCGATTCATATTCATAAATCCGTTCCAAAGCGGCAATCACCGAATCGGTCGTTTTATCCCCCTGCATAATCGCCGGAAAGAGTTTGACCTGAAAACGATACCCGTACGGATTGGTCTGCAGCTGATTCATAAAATCTCCCAATCCTGCAGCCGTAGGTGAAGAAATGACTGCGATCGTTTTAGGCAATACCGGGAATTCCAGTTCCCGGTTCATATCGATTACCCCGTCGGCCTCGAGCTGAGCCAGGATTTCTCTCTTTTTCCGTTCCAGATCCCCGATGGTATAAGTCGGGTCGATATCCCGGATATTCAACGAATAACCGTATAATTCATGAAAAACGACCTCGACATTCAACAGGACTTTCATCCCTTTCTCCAACTGCCGTCCGGTTGTCGTCTCGAAATAAGGACGCAACGTACGAAAGGTAAACGCCCAGATCGTCCCCCGGGCAGTGGCTACAATACTGTCTTCCTGTTCCCTCTTGTCCGCCAATTGCAAATAACAATGACCGGAACGATTCAGCTGTACCTCTGTAATCTCGGCCGTAATCCAAACCGAATCGGCAAAGCTAGCCTTCAAAGTCTGCTTGATCCGGTTGTTCAATTCATATAGACTGATCGCCTCCATCATTCCATCCCGGTTAATTTCATATACCCCTCCGGATCATCGGCAAAAACAGCCGGATCGGGAATCTTTTTTACCGTCGACAACAAAACATCCAAGTACCGGCTTTCTTCCAGCTCATCTTCCTCTGCCGTATCCGAAATACCGGCGCGGTAGTTTTTACGTTTTACCTCTACCCCCGAATCATCGAAAAATACCCAGGTTCCCTCTTTCCGGTCATTCCGGTACCGGCCTTCCGAACGTAATATCCCCTGATAACTATAAGTCTTCACTTCCCCATCCAATTTTCCGGCTTTCAAACCGGCGATCATCCGCAACTGTCCGTTATCATAATACAATTTCCACTCCCCTTCCGGTTTACCGTTCACCCAACCTTTTTCCTCAGCGGGATTACCCGTACTGAAAAAACGGACCGTCTTCCCATTCAATACCTGATCACGATATTCCTCCTTCATCAAAAGACAATCGTTCTTAAAATATTCCCAGGTCCCCTGCTTCTTCCGGCCGACATATTTTCCCCGCATGCTACAATCGCTTTTCCGGCTGTACAACACAGCCTCGACCGTATCCCCGCGATACACCATCCGCGCCTGCAACTTACCGTCAGGATAATACCGTTTCATTTCTCCGGCAGGCTTTCCTGCTCTGAAATACCCTTCATAACGTAATGTCCCGTCAGGATAAGTCCCTTTACGCCACTCAGCCTCCTGTCCCCGGCTCTCCGGCATCCCCAGGAGCAAACATCCCCAAAACAAGACAGCAAGCACAACGTTCGTCTCCATATTCTAAAATATAATCAGTTCTTAAAGTTGCTCTTTTGTCACTTAAAGTTTATGTACTTTATAAACCTATTCAATCCTACAATTTTACGGTACGGTTCAATTCATCGATATAATCCAGCACCTCTTCCCGTCCCAATCGCTTTTCAGAAGAAGTCATAAAAGCCATAGGTGTCGTCTCCCAGGTTTCCAGCATCACCTTATGATAGTCGTCGATACATTTCAAGCGTTGTGTGGCAGAGAGTTTATCCGCTTTCGTGAAAATCATCACAAAGGGAACCCCATTCTCACCCAGCCATTCCATAAATTCCAAATCGATTTTCTGCGGTTCCAGTCTACTGTCTATCAAGACAAAAAGGCAGACCAAATTCTCCCGTTTGAGAATATAATCCCGAATCATTTTTTCAAATTGCCGGCGGGCGGTTTCGGAAGTACGGGCATATCCATATCCGGGCAAATCCACCATATACCACATATCGTTGATCAGAAAGTGATTGATCAATTGGGTCTTCCCGGGCCGTGCAGCCGTCTTAGCCAATTTTTTATTGTTCGTCAGCATATTGATCAACGATGATTTTCCGACATTCGACCGCCCGATAAAAGCATATTCATACCGGTCCGGTTTCGGACATTTCTCCACTGTTGCATTACTGACGACAAATTCTGCTTTTACTATATCCATATTCCATTCCATTTGGGATTATTTTACAAAGATAAAATATAAAACGGAGAATGAGAAAAACAGGAAACAAAACAAGAAAAATCAGAATCACCTAATTAGTTCTTCAGGGATTTCTTTGTCTCCTCTGCGGGATTTCACCCCCAATTCTTTTAGTTTCAGAGTTTGGGAGATCAGGTTTCCGTTACCTTCTTTTAAGCGGTTTAATGCTTGCCTGTAACTTTCTTCTGTACGTTGGATGTTGTCGCCGATAGCGGTCAGGCTTTCCAGAAAAGCCACACATTTATCGTAAAGCTTAGCTCCCCGTTCAGCGATTTCCTGAGCATGGCGGTTTTGGTATTCCCGGCTCCATAAATCGGCTGTGAGTTTCAAAGATACGATCAGATTGGAAGGACTCAACAACAATACCCTTTTCCGATAAGCTTCATGCCAAAGGGTAGGTTCCGATTGCATAGCCAACACATAAGAAGATTCGTTGGGAATAAACAACATCACAAAATCCAGGGCACCGTCACACCAATCGCAATAATTCCTGGCAGACAATTCGTCTATGTGTTTCCTTACCGACAACAAATGGGCCTTCAAGGCAACTTCCCGTTCCGTTTCAGTCTCTGCATTGCAATAATCGACGTAGGCGGTCAACGAAACTTTAGAATCGATAATCACCTTCCGGTTATCAGGATACACCACAATCACATCCGGCCGCATCGTGTTCCCGTTCTCCGTCCGGATCACCCTATCGCTTTCATCTTTCAACGTTTCCTGAATAAAATACTCCCTTCCTTTCGTCAATCCCGAATTTTCAAGAATTCGCTCGAGAATCATTTCCCCCCAATCCCCCTGCGTTTTCGTATTTCCTTTCAAAGCATTGGTTAAATTGACGGCATCCTCCCGGATCCGATTATTCAGTTGCACCAATTCTGCGATCTTTCGTTCCAGTACGGTCCGCTCGACCGTTTCTTTCGAATAGCTTTCTTCCACTTTTTTACGGAACTCCTGAATATCTTTGTTCAAAGGGCCCAGTATACGCTCTATATTTTCCCGGTTCGCTTCCGTAAAACGCCGGGATTTATCCTCCAGGATATCGTTTGCCAGATTTTGAAACTGCTCTTTCTGTAAAGCCGCTATTTGCAAAATCTCCTCTTTTTGGCCCCTCCATTTTTCTTCCGTCTGCCGCAAATTCTCCTTCAACCGTTCATTATCGCGGATCCAGGCCATTTTTTCTTCCTGCCATCGCTGTTCCTTCTCTTCCCATGCTTTCGCTTTTTCCCGCAATATCCGAAGATTGACCTCCATTCCTTTTCTCCCGATACGGGTCGAAAGATAAGTCAATAAACCACCTATTCCGGCTCCTGTCAAAAAATATAGTAATACTTCCATTGAAAAACAGCTTCATTATAAAAATAAAACAGACTCAACCGTTATCACCGTTTCATCTGTTTTATCTTTTGTTCTATTTCATCCGTTGTTTATCGTCTTATCTTTTCTTGCGGGAACGACCTCCGCTTTCGATACCTTTTTTCTTTTCTCCGAAGCGTCCACGGCTACTTCCGTCACTCCGGCGGTTTGCCGAACGCCATTTATTGTTGGCAGTAGAACTCCGGCGTTCTCCGCCCCGGTCCGAACGGTTATAACGATCCTTTACCTCGGAAAGCGTAAAGGGCAGACCGTTGAAACTGACATTCCGGAAACAAGACATAAACCCGTTGATTCCACGCACATCGACTTCAAATTTCGTATTATTATCGAAAATGCGGATACTCCCGATTTCCAATCCTTTCCGCGGGGCATTCTCATTGATAATAGTCATCAGATCACGTGGAGTGAACCCGTCCTCTTTACCGACATTCACAGAGAAAGTCGTAAAAGTCACACTCTCTTCATTTTTCCGTTCTCCACGCCGTTTTTCTCTCCGTCCTCCATCGTGCCGCTCTTCATCCGAAAGATTCAAATCGGCAACCGAAGCATATTTTTTCAGTAATTTTCCGAATTCATAGGACATCATCTTCTGGATCAACTCTTCTTTAGACAACTCCTCGAATTTCTCGAACAACTCGTGCCGGTATTTATCCAGAGTCTCTTTCGGTTCTGTCATCAGGATCTTGTCGGCATAATACGACAGCTGAGCCCGACACACTTCTTCTCCTCCGGGCACTTCCTTATACTGGAATTTTTTCTTCAGGATATTCTCGATCCGGCGCAATTTTCCTTTTTCTTTCGAATTGATAATAGCCACCGAAACCCCTTCACGTCCGGCCCGGCCGGTGCGACCGCTACGATGGGTGTAACTTTCCACATCTTCGGGCAAATTATAATTGATTACATGAGTCAGATTGTCCACATCCAATCCCCGGGCAGCCACATCGGTAGCCACCAGCACTTTCAGCCGTTTAGCCCGGAAACGGTCCATCACATCATCCCGTTGTGCCTGACTCAAGTCACCGTGCAGGGCATCACAATCGATCCCGTCTTTCTGTAACTTCCGGGCAATTTCCCGGGCATCCATTTTCGTCCGGGTGAAAATAATCGCATACATATCCGGAGCGCAGTCGATCACCCGATGAAGAGTCTCATAACAATCCCTGGCCAGCACCTGATAATATTCGTGCGTCACTGTATCTGCACCCTGATTTTTCTTTCCGGTAGAAATTTCCTGAGGATTACGGAGATAATTCTTAGCGATACGTTCCACCTCACGAGGCATAGTCGCTGAAAACAGATAGGTATTTCTTTCTGCAGGAGTTTCATCCAAAATAAAATTCAGATCCTCCTTAAAACCCATATTCAACATCTCGTCGGCTTCATCGAGTACGACTGCCCGAACCTGTTCGATTTTCACCGCTTCCCGCTTGATTAAATCACAGAGACGGCCCGGAGTAGCCACCAATACGTGTACACCCCTATCCAATTCCCTGATTTGTTTGCGGATATCCGCCCCCCCATATACACATGCCACCCGGATATCACTCCGGTATTTCGCATAATTCTGCAAGTCCTTACCGATCTGCATACACAACTCGCGGGTAGGACTCAGAATCAGCACCTGAATTGCATTCAATGAAGTGTCCAGCTTCTGCAATAAGGGCAAACCGAAAGCCGCTGTTTTACCGGTACCGGTCTGAGCCAAGGCCACCAAATCATTTTCTTCCCCTAAAATCACGGGAATTACTTTTTCCTGTACAGGACTAGGAACCTCGAACCCTAAATCTTCAATTCCTTTTAGAATTTCTCCTTCTAAACCTAATTCTTTAAATTTTTCCATTCTTTTTTTTAATGCAGCACCTTGCTGCGTTACTTGGCAACTCCATTGTTGCACTTTCTCCTCTCCCCCATTTCTCTCTTCCTCCCCCTATCTTTCCCCCCCTTTTACTTTTTACCTTTTACTTTTTGTGCCTCTCCCGTCTTTAGCTTTTAGCCTTTAGCTTTCTAGCCTTTAGCTTTTAGCCTCAACTCACCCTCAAGTCCCTCCGTTCGAATGCAGGTACCGTCTCTAATTCCCTCACCTGTTCTTCGGTCAATCCGGGTTTCACCCGTACTTCTTCCTCTTTCAGGCATTCCGGTTGTTTAGCATATCCGGCACAAGTATTCTCTTCTCCGAACAACTCGATATCTCCGGTAGGGAAACCGGTAGCAATGATCGTCACAGAGATGGCATCCCCCAAATCGGGATCGGTACCCACACCCCAGATCACAGCGGCATTATTTCCCACTTTACGAATAATATGGGAAGTAATCTGAGACATTTCGTCCATGGTAATCTCATCTGTTCCGGAAGTAATATTCAGTAAAATATCTTTCGCTCCTAAAATATCGTTATTATTCAGCAGCGGACTTTCCAAAGCCTCTGTGATTGCCCGGATCGCCCGGTCCTCACCGCTAGCCTGGGCAGCTCCCATAATAGCCACCCCACTATCCGTCATCACCGTCCTGACATCGGCAAAATCGACATTGATATATCCCGGAAGGGTAATAATCTCAGCAATACCTTTAGCAGCGATATTCAGTACATCGTTGGCTTTTGCAAAAGCTTGCGATATAGTTTGCGATCCATAGATCGATTTGATTTTTTCATTATCGATAACGATCAGACAATCCACATGATCTTTTAAGCGACGCAATCCGTCACGGGCCTGATCCAAACGTTTCGGACCTTCGAAACGCGCCGGCACCGAAACGATCCCAACCGTCAGAATCCCCATGTCCTTAGACAACTTGGCAATCACCGGGGCAGCCCCCGTACCGGTACCTCCTCCCATAGCAGCCGTGATAAAGGCCATCCGGGTATCCTTCTTCAGAATAGCTTCTATATCGGCCAGACTCTCCTGAGCCGACTTCTCTCCCATGGCAGGATTATTACCTGCTCCATGTCCTGCGGTCAACTCTTTCCCCAACTGAATTTTACAAGGAATCGGACTGTTGCGGAGCGCCTGATAATCTGTATTACAAATGACAAAATCGACATCACAGATCCCTTTCTCGTACATATATTCCACAGCATTTCCACCTCCGCCACCGACACCGATCACCTTGATAATGGTAGGCGTTTTCTCGTTCAGATTAAAATTTATAAATCCGTCGACCATGGTATTATTCGTTTATTTGTTTATTCTTCATCACTAAAAAGCGTACCGATCTTTCGTTTGAGCCATCCGTTCGTATCGGGCACTTCATTGACTCCCCGCTGGCTCCGCTCAAAACGGTCTACCCGTCGGTTAGATTCCCGTTTCTGTTTTCTCGCCCGTTCTTCTTCCTGTTTCTGACGGCGCAAACGGGCTTCTTCCTCCAGTTCGGCCGGATTCATAACCTTCATCTCCAGATCGTCGGGCAAGGGCTCCACCTTAAAATAGGGCTTTTTAGCCGATGTCGTAGTTGCCGTTTCTATTTTCTGCTCTGTTGCAGCAGTAGCTCTTCCCCGGTTATTGTTAAATCCGGTAGCGATCACCGCTACCCGCAGTTTATCCCCCAAGGTCTCGTCTTTACCGGTTCCCCAAATCACATTCACATTTCTTCCTACTTTCTCCCGCAACGAATCGGTGATCAGACTGATTTCATCCATCGTGACTTCCTTTTCGCCGTAAAGCATATTCAACAGAATATTAGAAGCTCCCCGAATATCGTTACTGTTCAACAAAGGCGATATCAAAGCATTCGTCAAGGCTTCCATCGCCCGGCCTTCTCCTTCCGCTTCAGCCGCTCCCATCAAAGCCACCCCGCTATCCCGCATCACGCTCTCGACATCGGCAAAATCGACATTGACATATCCTTTTACGGTAATGATTTCGGCAATACTCTTGGCCGCAATCGTCAGGACGTTATCGGCCATAGCAAAAGCATCGGACAACTTCAGGTCTCCGTATATCTCCCGCAACCGTTCATTGGCAATAATCAGCAAAGCATCTACATACTCTTCCAGTTCATCGATACCGGTCATCGCCTGTTCGATCTTGCGTTTGCCTTCGAAGCTGAAAGGCACGGTCACGATACCGATGGTCAGAATACCCAATTCCTTCGCCTGCCGGGCAATTTCAGGAGCGGCTCCGGTACCCGTCCCTCCCCCCATTCCGGCAGTAATAAACACCATCCGGGTATTATGTTCGAGAATCGTTTTGATAAAATCCATACTCTCGATAGCGGACAGACGTCCTCTTTCGGGCTGGCAACCGGCTCCGCGTCCTTCTGTCAGCTCCTTCCCCAACTGGATCCGGTTTTTTACCCGGCTCTGGCGCAAAGCTTGTATATCCGTATTACAAACGACAAATTCAACCCCATGAATTCCCTGCCGGAACATATGGTTTACGGCATTACTTCCACCTCCGCCGACACCGATCACCTTAATGATCGATTCTTCTTGAGTTGCATCAGGTAATTTCAATGAAATCAGGTCGTCTTCAATTTCCATAACTTGAAAAATAAAAGTTAAACATTCCGGAGCCTAAATACCGAAGATCTTACCGATTCTTCTGACAATCTTTTCTCCGATACCATTAGGGGTCTCCTTCGGTTCTTGCCGGGCACAAAGCAACAGTCCCAGAGCCACCAGATACTCAGGTGTCCGCAACACTTCTTCCCGGGGGGCCTGAATCCGGCGTGCCGCAGCACTTTCTACAGGATGTCCGGACATCCGCCGCAACAATTCATCTACATCCTGCAACCGGCTGCCTCCTCCTGTCAACAATACCGGATCTTCGACATCATCGAATCCCCATTGCTGCAACTGGAAAATCACACCCTCCAGCAATTCTTCGCACCGACTTTGTATAACCGTAGCCAAATCCCGGCTTTCCAACGTTAAGCGGGTATCCGGTATCGGCAATTTTTTATTTTTACAGATCGACCTTAAGGCCTGTCCGTATTCGTGTTTCAACTTACGGGCTTGTCCGAAACTCAAGGCAAAAGCAGCCATCGTATCGGTATCTATCGTCCGTACCCCGATCGGCAAATGCGCTTCATATTCCAACATTCCATCACGGAAAAGGACGACGTTCACTCCCATCGCTCCCAGATCCACCAAAGCAAAGTCACGTTCAGCCCGTTCTACATCCAGTGCTTCAGCATAAGCACGAACCGCCGGATAAAACTCTATCTCCTGAATCCCGCTTCCCTCGAACAGCCCCTGAATATCGGCCAAATAATCATAATCGGCCAGATATACCTGATAGGTCACCTCCAGATTCCGTCCGCTTCTACCCAGCGGATCGGCGATCATTTCCCCGCGGTCGATCGCATAACCTACCGGCAGGATATCCACCACTTCATCCTGTCCTCCGCCATAAGCGTCTATGCAACGTTGTTCTGCCCGGAATAAATCACTTTGTTCAACGACTTTCTTTTGTATAGGTACGACTATTCTTCGTTCGACGATCCGCAAAACAGCTCCCGACAAGGCCACATTCATCACCTCGATTTCCCGGTCTTTCATCAGCTCCGACATCAGGCTACGAATACACATTCTCACCTTCTCCTTATCCTTGATTACGCCATGTTCGATGCCTTGTGAGGCCATAATCTTTATTCCTTTCAAATGGCAAACGCTCCCTTCTCCCGAAGCCAGCGCCATAACCATTTTTTCAGATCCCATATCCAAAGATGCAGTCCAACCCATAATCTGCTATATTATCTTTTAACACATACTATCTGATTCTTAAACTTCAGATTTATTTCTTTATATACGTTCCATCCCTTTAAAACTATACCTTCCCGAAGGAAAAGACGTAAATTTTCCAATTTCTCGTTCATATCGTCCAAAGTCCCTAATACAATCCTGAAATTCCCGACTTTCGGGATCAGTACAACTTCATTTCCTTTTTCGACAACAATCTGTTCCACCAAAGCATCCCAGAACTCATCATTCCGTAAAGTCATTATAAAAGGGTATAAACCATTACAAGCAAACTTTCTGGATATATTTCCGGTAGCCACGACTACGCGCGACGTATATTTCCGGGACAACGGCATGATTTTACCATCTTCATCCACATAATAACCTTCACCTGACATAATTCTCAGTACAGGCTTTCGTTGTGTGATTTCTACATGAAAATAACCGTCCAAAGTGTAGTAAACCTGAGCCGACTTAATCACCGAATTTCTGACCAGAATATGCTCCAAACTGTCTTTATCGACACTGACTATATTGCATCCCTCGATATCACCATATCCGCGTTTAATAATCCCCAACACTTCCGTCTCGTCGATAAACGCATTTTCTTCGGTACCGTCAACGACAACCTGCAAACCCTCACATTTTACCTCCCTCAATTTTGCCGATGCAAAGGTAAACACAATTATCAGGTATACAAACAAACTGACAGATAATATGTAAGGCAATATTTTTTTCATTCTTCCCGCCTTTATAGCTTATAGCATATAGCCTTTAACTTTTTACTTTCTACCTTTTTACCTTCTCCCCAATCTCTCCCACCAACCGATCGATATCCCCTGCTCCCATCGTCACCAATATACCTCCCTGAAAATCAGGTATAATCTGTTGTAACAGTTCCTCTTTTGTCACAATATTACCCGGAACAGTAAGCCTTTTCCGGATCACTTCCGCAGTAATTCCCGGAATAGGTCGTTCCCTGGCCGGATAAATCTCCAGTAAAACCACCCGGTCGGCCAAACTCAGGCTCCGGGCGAAATCCTCCTGAAAATCCCGGGTCCGGGTATATAAATGAGGCTGAAAAACCACCGTCACCGGCCGATCGGGCCACATTTCCCGGACAGAACGCAGCGTAGCCTCGATCTCCCGCGGATGATGAGCGTAATCGTCGATATAAATGGTCTTTTCAGTATACACTTGTATATTAAAACGCCGGGCTACTCCCTTAAAGTCAGGCAGTGCCCTGCGGATTTCCTCAGGCTGTACTCCGGCTTCCAAAGCCAACGTGATGGCTGCCGTTGCATTTTCAACATTCAACCGCCCCGGTATTCCCAGTATCAATCCTTCGATATCTACCCCACGCCCATGATAATCGAATACATAACGTCCCTGTTCGATCCTCAACCCATCGGCATAACAATCGGCTTTCACCTCTACGCCGTAATAACCGGTTACCTGCGTCTGCTTCAACTGCAATCCTTTTTTCAGAAACAGTCTCCCGCCCTGTGGGTTCACTTGTCCGGCAAATGCTTCGAAAGCCTCCAACAGATTGGCTTTATTCTCATAGATATCCAAATGATCTTCATCCATTGCCGTGATTACCGCTATTTCCGGACTCAGATGTAAAAACGAACGGTCGAATTCATCTGCTTCGATAACGATATACGAAGAATTACGATCCAGCAATAGATTAGTTCCAAAATTCGCCGCTATTCCGCCCAAAAAAGCATTACATCCTACGGTTGAATTTTTTAACAAAAAGGCAGTCAGCGTAGATACCGTCGTTTTCCCATGTGTACCGGCTACACAGATCGCCTTTCCTTTCCGGGAAATCATACCCAGGACCTCCGCCCGTTTATGCAAATCGAAACCCGCCCCTACGAAATAAGCCCGTTGCCGGTTATCCCCGGGTATCGCCGGAGTATATACCACCAACGTCGTCGTTTTATCCCGGAATTCAGCCGGAATCTCTTCCTCTTCATCGATATAATTAATCCGGATTTCTTCTTCAGCCTGCATTTTTTGAGTCAATGCCGAAAGAGTCCGGTCATAACCGGCCACTTTGTACCCTTTAGCCTTAAAATAACGGGCCAAAGCACTCATACCTATTCCTCCGATACCCAGGAAATAAACGTTTTTTATCGTCTGTTCTAACTCAACCATACTATTTTCAAACACTTAGCCGATCACCTTCAATATTTCTCTCGCAATTTGCTCATCCGAATCCCGGATAGCCAATTTCGCTATATGCTTTTCCAGCTCTTTCCGTTGTTTTTCATCCGATAGCAAACCGGTGAGCACCTGTTCCAACCGTTCTTCAGCTTCCGTATCCCTGATCATGACAGCAGCCCCTTTATCGACCAGCGCCATAGCATTCTTTGTCTGATGATCTTCTGCCACATTAGGCGAAGGAATCAATACCGCCGCTTTTTCCAATAAGCAAAGTTCGGATATTGTCCCTGCTCCGGCACGGGCAACGACAATATCCGCAGCAGCATAAGCCAAATCCATCCGCTTCAGGAAAGCCAGTAATTTTACATTTTCCGGTAATTTACCGTCCAGCTGTTTTTTCAGATCCTCATAATAATAACTACCACACTGCCACAATACCTGTACCTCTTGCCACTGCCCTATATCCTTTAAACAACGCATCACCGCTTTATTCAATGTGCCGGCACCCAAGCTTCCTCCGGTCACCAATATCGTCTTCTTCGAGGCATCCAGTCCATAGAATTCTATTCCTTCAGCCCTGATTTCCCGGGCCTGTAACAGATCTTTCCGCACCGGGTTACCGGTAAAGATAATTTTCTTTTTTTCAAAAAAACGCTCCATCCCTTCATAAGCCACACAAATCTTACAAGCTTTTTTCGCCAGTAGTTTATTCGTCACCCCTGCATAGGAATTCTGTTCCTGCAAAATCAAAGGAATACCTGCTTCTGCAGCTACCCGTCCGATCGGCCCACTGGCATATCCACCGACTCCCACCACAGCATCGGGTTTAAACTCCCGGATAATCTTTCTGGCTTTACGCAGACTCTTCCAAAGATTATACAATACTTTCACATTTTCCAGAGTCAGTTTACGTTTTAGTCCCCTCACCGGTAATCCTTCGATGCGATAACCCGCTTCAGGCACTTTTTCCATCTCCATCTTCCCCTCGGCCCCGACAAACAAAATCTCGATATCCGGTTGCAACCGCTTCAATGCATTCGCAATCGACAACGCCGGAAAGATATGTCCTCCGGTACCTCCTCCGCTAACAATCACTCTTTTCATATCACAAAAGTATTAATCTATCTTCAAATCAAAAATCCGTATATAACTTAAATTTATAAACTTCCAATTTATCTTCCCCTTCGCTTCAGCTCATTCAATACTTCCCGGCCTTCACTTTCCAGCTCGTCCCTGATCTCTCCGATTCCTTCCTCACCGAGAATATCGAAATCCCGATCTTCGTCGTACTCTGCCGGTTTTCTCCCCCGCCGTCTTCCTGTCGGAGGCGTTACGGTCCGGGGTTGCATCTCCGGCAATTCCCCATCTTCCACTTCATCGACCAGCACTTCCTCGGGTTCGTATTCTTCCCGTCTGTTCTTCCGCCCCTGTTTTTCACTTTTCATCTTCAGCCGTTCGCTCTCTTCCTTTTCACCCTCCGGTGAAAAGGTATGGGCAATACTGAGAATCACACCGAAAGCTGCACTGGTAAACAAAAGCGACGTACCTCCCATACTCACCAAAGGCAAGGTCTGTCCGGTCACCGGTAATAACCCCACACAGACTCCCATATTGATCATTGCCTGTAAAACGATCGTCAACCCTAAACCGACAACCAGCAAAGCCGGAAAAATATCCGGCATACCCCGATCATTCAACACTTCCTTCCTCATGCTCTTTCGCCCGATCACTCCTACCCGGAACAAAATCACCGCATACAGCAACATGATGAAAGCACCGCCTCCCAATCCGTATTCTTCAATCACAATAGCATAAATAAAATCGGAATAAGGGTGAGGCAAAAAATTACGCTGCGTACTGTTACCGGGTCCGCTCCCCATCAATCCCCCCTTAGCCACCGCAATACGAGCCTGTACCGACTGATAGGAATAACCGTCTCCATCCTCTCCGCCTTTGGCAAAATCTGTAATACGGTTAACCATCGTACCGATCCGTCCCCATTTTTGCACCTGAGGTATATAAATTCCCAGAATCAACACCAAAGCAATCGCCGCCAAAGCGGTTCCCAAGGTCATCGCCAACAACCGCCAGCGCATCCGGGCTATCATAAACAGGATAAAACATACTGCCCCGATCAAAGCCGAGGTAGAGAAATTATCCATAAAAATCAACAAAATCACCGGTCCCACAAAAAGCAGAAACTTCTGTAAAACACTATCGTCACAATGCGTGTCGGTCTGAGCCTCGGACAAAATCCGGGCTGTAAACATCATGATAGCGATTTTCGCCAGCTCGGAAGGCTGAAAAGTAAGACCGATCAAAGGCAAACGGATCCATCGCCCGGCTCCGTTGATATTCGTACCCCCAAAGGCTGCACAAACCAATAAAATCATAGATACGAACAACAACACTCCGGCATATTTATAAAAATACCGGTAATGAATCGACTGTACGATAAACATCACTCCAAAACAGCCTCCGATCAAAAATAATTGCTTGATCAGATAGAAAAACGTATTCCCCGCCTTCTCGTTATAAGCCAGACGTCCTGTAGAGGAATACACCACCATGACAGAAGCGATCATCAGCATGATAACGATATACCAGAGAATCTTATCTCCCTTAAATGCTATTTTTTCTTTCCAGTCGTTCATTTCAATCGAATCCAGATTTCAGTTCACAATTTCCTACAGCTCTTTTACGGCAGCTTTAAAAAGTTCGCCGCGGTTTTCGTAATTTTTAAACAGATCGAAGCTGGCACAACAGGGAGAAAGCAGAACCGTATCTCCTTCCACCGCATACTGCCGGGCAGCTGCCAGCGCATCTTTCAAACTATGTGTATCGACTACCTGACAAATTCCGGAAAAATTATCGATCAATTTCCGGTTATCCACGCCCATACAAATCAACACTTTGACTTTTTGACGTACCAGATCGAACAAGACACTGTAATCATTTCCTTTATCCGTACCTCCGGCAATCCAAATCACCGGAGTAGTCATACTATCCAAGGCATACCAGGCAGAATCGACATTGGTGGCTTTCGAGTCGTTGATATAAGTCACCCCCTCCACAACCCGTACGGTTTCGAGCCGATGTTCCACCTGCGGGAAGGTCCGCAATCCTTCAGCGATTTTTTCGTCCGAAACACCGACCTGCATACAAGCCAGAATCGCAGCCATCGCATTATAGACATTGTGTCTCCCCTGAATACTGATCTCCTGTTTGGCGATCCGGAACTGCCGGTTTTCCAACTGCACGACCACCTCTTCTCCTTCCATCCAGGCACCGCTTCGACATGTATTTTTCTCCCATATACTCCGGTCAGCATAAATAAATCCGGCCATCCGGGGTACAACTCTCACCTGCCGGAGTCTATGCCCTACCGCCTCGCTATCCAAACCGTAAATAAACAAATCCTGAGGACGCATATTATTCAGTATCCGGAACTTCGAATCGATATAATTTTCGAATTTATGGTCGTACCGATCCAAATGATCCGGGGTTATATTCGTCAGAACGGCAATATCCGCCCGGAAATCAAACATCCCGTCGAGCTGAAAACTCGAAAGCTCGACGACATACAGCGGATGTGCATCCTCTGCCACCTGTGCAGCCAGACTACGCCCCACATTTCCGGCTAATCCGGCATCGATCCCCGCTGTAGTCAAAATATGACAAGTCAGCAAGGTAGTCGTCGTTTTCCCATTGCTCCCGGTAATACACACCATTTTCGCCTCCGTATGCCTGCCGGCAAATTCGATTTCCGAAATCACCTCGATCCCCCTTTCGCGCAGAGCTACGACCATCGGCACCGTATCGGGAATCCCAGGACTCTTTACCACCAATTCAGCAGCAAAAATCCGATCCATCGAGTGCTGCCCTTCTTCAAACGCAATCCGGTGTGTAATCAATTCGTCCCGATAAGATTCAGCCAATTTTCCCTTATCCGACAAAAATACTTCATATCCTAAATGACGGCCCAACAAGGCTGCACCGACCCCACTTTCTCCCCCTCCTAAAACCACCAATTTCATAAACTTCAATTTTTATATTTATTTTCCTCCCTTTCTTTCCCCTCCTTCTATCCCATAACTTCCAGCCTTCAGCTTATAGCTTATCGCTTTTAGCCTTTTAGCCTTTCAGCCTTTTACTTTCTACCTTATCTTCAGCGTCACAATCGTCACCACCGCCAGAATAATACCTATAATCCAAAAGCGGGTAACAATCTTAGGTTCGGGTATACCTTTCTTTTGGAAATGATGATGTAGAGGTGCCATCAAAAAAATCCTTCTTCCTTCTCCGAATTTCCTTTTCGTATATTTAAAATAACTGACCTGCATCACGACAGACAGATTCTCCATCAGGAAAATCCCGCACAAAGCCGGTATCAATAATTCTTTATGAATGATAATAGCGAAAACGGCAATGATCCCTCCCAATGCCAGACTTCCGGTATCCCCCATAAACACCTGGGCCGGATAAGAGTTATACCACAAAAACCCGATCGTCGCTCCGATAAAGGCAGAACCGAATACCACCAATTCTCCGGAATGCGGAATGTACATGATATTCAGATAATCGGCATAGACCATATTCCCCGACACATAGGCCAGGATTCCCAGCGTCGCTCCGATAATCGCCGACGTTCCGGTAGCCAGACCATCCAGACCATCGGTCAGATTCGCCCCATTCGACACAGCTGTAATGATAAAAATAGTAACCAAAACAAACAACAGCCACCCCAGCTCGTCGGCATATTTTCCCGCAAAAGAAGTAAACCAGGCATAATCGAACTCGTTATCTTTAAAAAAAGGAATAGTTGTTTTTGTCGATTTGATATCTTTCGTACGGACCTGCTGGGTACCCTCGGCAGAAAATCCTTCATCCACCGTACTGGTCACCACACCGATTTCACTCACCGCAGCCCTCTCCCGGATGACGACCTCATCATTCATATAGAGGGTCAGTCCGACAATCAATCCGAGCCCTACTTGTCCGATCACTTTGAAACGGCCTTTCAACCCTTCCTTATGCTTCCGGAATACTTTGATATAGTCATCGGCGAAACCGATCAATCCCAACCATATTGTCGAAATAATCATCAGTTGGATATAGACATTATCCAAACGGGCGAACAAAAGTACCGGAATCAGGATAGCCAGTAAAATAATGATCCCCCCCATCGTCGGCGTTCCTTTCTTCTCCATCTGGCCCTGCAAACCCAAATCACGGATTTCCTCCCCGATCTGCTGTCTCTGCAGCATCCGGATCACTCTTTTCCCCACCACGGTGGCAATGATCAAGGACAAAATAATAGCACAGGCCGAGCGAAAAGTGATGTATTGAAACACCCCGGCTCCCGGAAAATCAAAACTCTCTAAATATTGAAATAAATGATACAACATTACGTTTAAAAGTTAGGAATTAGCGATTAGAGAGATCAAAAATCTCCCGGATAACTTCCTTATCGTCGAAGTGGTGTTTTACTCCTTTCACTTCCTGATAATTTTCATGTCCTTTACCGGCAACCAATATGATGTCTCCTTTTGAAGCCATACCAATCGCTTTCCGGATAGCCTCTTTCCGGTCGGTAATGGCTTCTACCCGGTACTGAAATCCTTCTTTCACTCCGGTCAGCATATCACGGATGATCTGTTCGGGATCTTCACTCCGCGGATTATCGGAAGTGAGGATGACATGATCACTATAACGGCAAGCTGCATCAGCCATCTCCGGACGTTTGGTCTTATCGCGGTCGCCTCCGGCTCCCACAACGGTAATCACCTGATTATCTCTGCCCTTCAATCCGCAAATCGTCGACAATACATTCTCTACAGCATCCGGAGTATGGGCATAATCGACCACCGCCATCACTCCTTCGGTCGAAATCAAAGTTTCGAAACGTCCGGACACCGGCACCAGCAAACTCACATATTCCAATACGTTCTCTTTCGTGAACCCCAACAAACGGGCAGCAGCATATACTGCTAACAGATTGTAAGCGTTGAAATCACCGGTAAACTTGGTCCATACCTCCTCTCCGTCGAGCCGGAGCAAGGTTCCGTCCAGATGTTTCTCGATCACTTTAGCTGTAAAATCAGCCATCGTCCGGCAAGAATAGGTATATCGGTGTGCTCTGGTATTCTGCAACATCACCAGGCCATTTTTATCATCAGCATTGGTCAAAGCAAAAGCATGGGCCGGTAAACGGTCGAAAAAAGCTTTCTTCGCTTCGATATAAGCCTTGAATGTTTTATGATAATCCAGATGATCGTGCGTAATATTGGAAAAAATAGCCCCGTCGAAATCCAGACCGGCAATCCTTTTCTGATGGATCGCATGCGAACTGGCTTCCATAAAACAATACCGGCATCCGGCATCTACCATCCGCCGTAATAATTCCTGGATAGACAGCGCATCCGGAGTTGTATGTGTCGCCGGAATCTTTTCCTCTCCGATATAGTTACATACCGTCGACAACAGTCCGGCCTTTTCTCCGGCCAATCGAACCAGTTCGTACAACAAGGTTGCCGTCGTCGTCTTTCCGTTTGTCCCCGTCACCCCGACCAGTTTCAGTTCCCGGGAAGGATTATCCCAGTAATTCCCGGCCATTACCCCCAAAGCTTCGGAGGTATCTGCAGTCCATATATAAGTTACCTCTTCCGGTCTGTTTTCCGGCAATTTTTCACACACTACCGCAACAGCCCCGCGGGTCAACGCTTTGTCGATAAAAGCATGTCCGTCCGCATTGACTCCTCTCTGAGCGATAAACACATCCCCCGGTTCGATTTTGCGTGAATCGAAATGTATATGTCCGATCTCCCGGTCGGTATCCCCATATACTTTTCCGACATTTACTCCGTTTAATAATTCCTTTAATTTCTTCATCTCTTTGTGCAGCCCTGGCCGCGTTATTTAATCTCTTATCTTAATTCAATCCGGATATAAGACCCTTTGGGAACTTCCGCCCCGGGTTGGAGCGATTGCCGCTGTACCATTCCGGCACCGGAAAAATCGACTTTCAAACCGGAATTTTCCAATACGTACAGTGCATCCCTCAAACCCATCCCCTTCACATTCGGCACCGATGAATAGGAAATCCGCCGGGGTTTGATCACGATATTTTCCCCTTCGTTGCTGGCCGTGACCACCCAATCGGCACCATCCGCATCCCTCACCCCGTCTATATCCATATCCAATTCATCGAAAATAGTTCTAAAATCTTCTTTCAGGCCATTTTTACATACCGGCAAAGTTTTATCCGCTTCATATTCGGGTTTACCGTATTGTACGTATGCCATAGAGTAAACCTTATCGGCAATTTCCCGGAAAACCGGAGCCGATACAGTCGTGGCATAATAACCGTTCGTCGGATTATCGATCACGACAATACAGGAATACAAAGGCCGTTCGGCAGGGAAATATCCCACGAAGCTCGCCCGGTAACGTCCACCTCCATATCCGCTCGACCCGCTTGCCAAACGGGCTGTACCCGTTTTACCGGCGATCCGGTATTTAGGCGTATAAATATTCCGGGCCGTACCGTTTTCGACGACTCCTTCCAACATATCTTTTACCTCGTTCAACGTCTTCCGGCTACAAATCCTTCCCCCGACTTCCTCCGGCTCGAAGGATTCCACTACCTCTCCCCGGTTCCGGATCTCTTTTACCAGGCGCGGACGCATCCGCTGACCGTCATTGGCTATGGCATTATAAAAAGCCAGAATCTGCAGAGGAGTAACTTTTAATTCATACCCGATACTCATCCAGGGCAAACTGATACCGCTCCAGCTTTTATCTTTGGGATATTTGATATAAGGCTCTATCTCTCCCGGCAGACAAATACCGGTTTTCTTATCCAACCCCATAGCATACCAGCGGTTTACAAATTTCTCCGGCCGGTCTTTATAATGATCATACACCAATTTCGCAATACCGTTCGACGATTTTTCCATTATCTGTTTTACCGTCACTTTCCCTAAACCATCATGCGATTCGGTCAGATAACGGTCATAAAATTTATATCTCCCTGAAGTACCCAGGTCGATCGTATCGTAAGGAGTGACACACCCGTCCTCCAGCAAGGCGATCATAGTCGCTGCTTTGATTACAGATCCCGGTTCACCGGCACCACTGATAGCAAAATTCTGGTTTTCGATATATACCCCGTCCTTTCTGGCCAGGTTGGCGATTGCTTTGATATCCCCGGTTTTCACTTCCATCAGGATAGCCGTACCGTGTGTCGCCTCGCTTTTCTCCATCTGTTTTTTCAGGGCATGCTGCACGATATCCTGATAATCCACATCTATCGTGGTCACGACATCGTGTCCATCTACCGGTTCCTTACGGGTAATGACCATCCAGGTCCCCGACATCATCCGCTTGATCCCCTGTCCGCATTCACCCTTCAACTGGTTTTCAAAAGTAGCTTCCAGTCCTACCCGTCCTTCCCTTTCCCCGGTCTCCGATTCGTTCAGATAACCGATCGTCCGGCCGGCTAAATTCACATGGGGCTGTAATCTTTCGTCATTGACTATAGCCTGAAAACCACCTTTATTCTTTCCCAGACGGAAAATCGGGAATTGACGGATTTGTTTCAACTCCTTATGATTCACTTTACGTTTATTGATCAGCAAATAACGGTCGGGACGAGGTTTCCGATTGCGGGCACCCACCAGCTTATCTTTATAAAAAGCCTTACTTCCATCCTTAAAGAACCGGGATAAACACAAAGCCAGACTATCCACTTCAGCATCGAACACTTTCTTATTCACTGCAATAGGATCGAAACGGAGTTCATAAAAAGGAACCGAGGTCGCCAGAATCCGACCGTCGGCTGCCCAGATATCTCCCCGGTTGGGTTCTATTTTGACAGGCTGCACCGGCACATTTGCCGACGCCATCTTCCGCCACTTTTCCCCTTCCACAGTCATCACTGCACAAGCTTTAGCCAGAATCAGACAACCGAACAGTACGATAAACACATAAACAATTATGGTTCTCCACGTTATGTCATCCTTTATTGCCATTTCGATCACCGATACAATTTTACCGGAGGTTCTTTACTCTCCTCCAATGCTAATCCTTCATTTTTTATCCGTTTGATAATCTCCGATTGCTTGCGCATCAACATCAAATCCGCTGCTGCAGAAATCGACTCGAAACGCAGATCGGTTACTTCCTTTTCCAGAAGAACCCTCTCCCGATGCAGCTTTTCAGTAGAATATCCATTGGATATATACCAAATCCCTAAAAAAGTAGCAAAAAGCACAAACCGGATATTCTGCCGCAGTTTTTCTGCGAGCAGACTTCCCTCCAATACACTTTTCACCGAGGACGCCGTTTTGGCCTCCTCTTGCCTCTTCTCCTCCACCGGCACATCTTCCGTTACCTTTTTTCTACTAAAAACTCCCATCTCTTTCCTTATTGTCTCTTAATCCTTCTTTCTCGCAATCCGAAGCTTTGCACTCCTGGCCCGCGGATTACGCACGATTTCCTCTTCCGAGGGAACGATCACTTTCCGGTTGACCAATTCAAAGTTATGGTGTACATGACCGAACACCAGATCCTTTTCCAATTTACCTTCCGCATTCCCGGCCTTCAAAAAATTCTTCACAATCCGATCTTCCAGAGAATGATAGGTAATAATCACCAATCTGCCCCCCGGCTTCAATACCTCCATCGCCTGTTGCATCATCTCCTCCAAAGCTTCCAGCTCCCCGTTCACTTCTATCCGTAAAGCCTGATAGACTTTTGCCAGATATTTTTTTTCTTTCAACTTCGGAATACAAGGCAAAATAATCTGATAAAACGCCTCGGAAGTTTTTATTTCCTGATTTGCCCGGGCTTTCACGATCAAATCCACCAACCTCCGGGCATTCTCCACCTCCCCGTAATTCCTGAAAATAGCGGCCAACTGTTCTGCATCGTAGGTATTCAGCACGGTAGCGGCTGTCAGCTTACTCCGTTGGTTCATCCTCATATCCAATTCCGCTTCGAACCGGAACGAAAATCCCCGGCCGGCTTCATCGAATTCATGAGAAGATACCCCCAAATCCGCCAGAATGCCATCCGCTTCTTCATACCCATAATAGCGCATAAAATTACGCAAATATCTGAAATTATGATTCACAAAAATAAAACGATCATCTTCCGGCACATTAGCCAAAGCATCCTCATCCTGATCGAACCCCAGCAAACATCCCTCTGCATCCAATCGTTTCAATATCTCCCCGGAATGTCCTCCCCCCCCGAAGGTCAGATCCAGATACACACCTCCCTGCCGGATATCCAATCCATCGACAGACTCTTTCAGCAAAACCGGTACATGATATTCGGACATATCTATCGTATATTAGTTTTTAAAAATTTCTTCCGCCATCATCCCTAACTCTTCTCCACTAATCGCCACCTCCTCATACACCCTGGCATCCCACACCTGTATCATCGAATCCTGCGCAGCCAACACCATTTCCTTATCGATTCCGATCTCATCCAGCATCTTCCGGGGTAGTAAAATCCGGCCATTGGTATCCATCTCTACCTCCTGCGTTCCCCGACAAAACTCCCTAAAAAAAGCCGCATGTTTAGGATCGAACAAATTCAGACGGGCACGTACCCCTGCAATCATATTTTCCCATTCCTGCAAAGGATACATATCGATGCACTTCCCGAAGACATTTTTCCGCAAAACAAAAAACGTCTGTTGCGAAGCCACCATCACTCTCCGGAAAGAGGCAGGCACCACAACCCGACATTTGCTATCAGCTTTACAGGTATAATCTCCGATAAATGAAGCCATCGTATTACCAATTAATTCTATAACAACTTATTACAAACATACACTACTCCCGAAAACAAGAGGTGGATTTGTGATGTAAAGTTAGGAAATATTTCCCACTTTAAACCACTTTATCCCACTTTTTTATTAAAAATAACGTATTCCCAAGCGGAACAAGGGATACATGTATTTGGCAACACCCGTACCCCGATTTTTAATCAGAGAACGGATAAGCCTTTCGAAGGCTATGCTTTCCCTAAGGTTCCTCCATACATCAGCTACTATAAAATCAATTTAAACCTATATTAAAACCAATTTATCTAACGTTTAATATGGATTTGATGTGGATTTAACCTGGATTTAATCTGAATTTGAAGATACGAATCCCAGGCGCATCCCTTAGGCATCCCTAGCTTTGTCTTCCCCGGACAAAGTATCTTCAAAAATTCCTGTTGTTTTTCAGGAAAAATTAGATATTTTTGTCTGGCATGAAAAATATTAATTTCAAATATCTATACCGACGCACCGAACAATTGCTGATGGTTCCGGAGACTGTATGGCCGGAAGCCCTGAACGAAACTAATTCCGGAAAGGAATTGTATCGGAATTATCTGATTCCCATTACTATGGTTATCTCGATAATGGTTCTGTTGATCAATTTGATCAATTATAATTTTTGGCAAGCTACCGGTCTGACAATCATTAATCTGATAGCAATGCTCATCGGTAACTGGTTCGCCTATCTGATTACACGGGAATATTTGTGCCGGAAACTCTCTTTCGATACGAACCTGGCCTTAAATCTGACCGTATACAGTGGAGTGATTTTCATTATTTTTCATAGTATTGGAAATGCTCTGGGAAATATTTTTCTAGGCCAACTTTTTACGTTGCTCAGTTTTACTTTTATACGGACGCTTTACAAAGGACTTGGCCAAATCCCCCGATTGCATCCGGGCCAGAAAACCAATATTCTCGTCATCAGTTCACTGGCGATTATTTGTATTCCAGTCATTATCAATCAACTTTTGATGATCATCTTTGGAATTTCTGCTTTCAATATTTAATTTTTCAGTTTATGCCTAACGAAGTCAATATACGAAACAAACGAGCCTCCTTCGACTACGAATTTCTCGAAGAATATAATGCCGGCATCGTACTTACCGGTACCGAAATTAAATCTATCCGGGCCGGGAAAGCCAGTCTGGTAGATTCCTACTGCTTTTTTAACCGGGGAGAGTTGTGGGTAAAAGGGATGCATATCGCCGAATACAAACTAGGGACTTATTACAATCACGAAGAAAAACGGGAACGAAAACTACTGCTCACTCACAAAGAGCTGATCAAACTGCAACGTAAAGTGAAAGAATCCGGCCTGACCATCGTACCGGTGAAAGTTTTCCTCAACGAAAAAGGATACGCCAAACTCCGGATCGCCCTGGCTAAAGGCAAAAAGGAATTCGACAAACGGGAAAGCCTGAAACTGAAAGATGCCAAGAAAGATATGGAGAGGGCGATGAAAAGGTAAAAGGCTAAAAGCTATAGGCTAAAGGCTGTAGGCTAAAAGCTATAGGCTAAAGGTTATTCGAGGAGATAAAAGAGAGAGGTTAAAAAGTGGGGAGATAGAAGTTGAGAGAAAGGGCTGTAACCGTTATAACTGAAAAAACAAAGGATAGACTTGAATACTAAAATTCTGATAAACAATGAAAAACACAATTATTTTACTGACCATGCTATTATTCAGCGGTATTGGATTTGCACAGGAAAGCAACAACGGCAAACAGTTGTGGGCAAAATCTTTTCTGAACGAAAAGGCACCGGAACTAACCGTAGAAACCTGGATTTCTAAAAAACCCGATACTGAGGGAAAATTCGTCATCATCGACTTTTGGGCTACCTGGTGTGGCCCCTGCCGGAAAGCAATTCCCGAGCTCAACGAGATTGCCAAAGAATTTTCGAAAGATGTCGTCGTTATCGGCATTTCGGACGAACCGGTAGAAAAGATTAAAGCGATGAAAGAACCCGTTATCGAATATTATTACGGAGTAGATACTAAAAAAACAATGGACAAAATCCTGGAAATCAAAGGTATTCCCCATGTCATCATCATCGATCCGAAAGGTATTGTCCGCTGGGAAGGTTTTCCTCTGCTCGAAAATCATAAATTAACCCCCGAAGTCGTTAAAAACCTGATCGAAAAATACAAGTAAACTAAAAAGGACGATTCTATACTTTACAGATAGAGTTGTCCTTTTTCACCATACTATTGATTATATATATCCGATCCGCAAACCATTACAGCAGTTTTGTCCGGTATTCTCCCCTATAATTTTATTACGCAACAAATTCTACACACAATTTACTCCCACTTTTTACCTTTTACCTTTTACTTTTTACTTTTTATTGCCTACCTTCGCATCGTTTGTGAGTGAAAGATTTTAATCTAATATAACAACATTATGGTTCAAGGTATAAAAACAGTATCATTTGAAGAAGCTGTCAAAGTGGTGAAATCGGGCGACCGGATTCATATTCACAGTGTAGCTTGTGCACCTCAGGGTTTGATCCAGGCTTTGTGTGCCCGCGGACGTGCCGGAGAGCTGAAAAACATTAAATTGCAACATCTTCATACGGAAGGCGCTGCTCCTTATGCAGAGCAGGAATTCGAAGGTGTATTCCAGCTGGAATCGTATTTTGTCGGCCACAACGTACGGAAAGCGACTCAGGACGGTTGGGCAGACTATATTCCGGTACACCTCAGTGAAACCCAGAAATTAATCCGTATGGGGATTACTCCGGTAGATGTGGCCATGATTCAGGTATGTCCTCCGGATAAACACGGCTATGTATCTATGGGTACTTCTGTAGATGCCACCCTGGCTGCCGTTCAAACGGCTAAAACAGTAATTGCGGTGATCAACCCTAACGTGCCGCGTGCCTGGGGAGATGCCATCATCAAATTATCCGATATCGATATCTTCTGCGAAGACAACACTCCGCTGATTGAAGCTAAACCGGCACAACCATCGGAACAGGATATTCAAATCGGTAAAAATTGTGCCGGCCTGATCGAAGACGGTGCTTGTCTTCAAATGGGAATCGGAGCTATTCCGAACGCCGTATTGTCACAGCTGGGTAACCACAAAAATCTGGGGATCCACACCGAAATGTTTGCCGATGGAGTATTACCTCTTTATTATAAAGGAGTAATCAACAACCTGAATAAAAAATACGATAAAGGGAAAATCGTTTCTACTTTCCTGATGGGTTCTAAAGCGGTATATGACTTTATCGACGACAACCCGGCAGTAGCTATGATGGACGTAGGCTATACCAACGATCCTTATATCATTGCCCAGCAACCGAAAATGACTGCCATCAACTCTGCACTTTCTATCGACCTCACCGGCCAGGTAAACGCCGACTCTCTGGGATGCAAATTCTACAGTGGTTGTGGAGGACAGTTGGACTTTATCCGGGGTGCAGCAGCCAGTGAAGGAGGTAAACCGATTATCGCCATGCCGGCTATCACAGCCAAAGGGATCAGTAAAATCAGTCCGACCCTGTTGAATGGCGCCGGAGTGGTGACCACCCGTTTCGATGTGCATTATGTCGTTACGGAATACGGGGTAGCCGACCTATATGGAAAAACCTTACAGGATCGCGCTAAAGCCTTGATCCGTATTGCTGCTCCTCAATGCCAGGAAGAACTGGACAAAGCTGCATTCGAACGCTTCGGAAGTCACTTCCACTTCATTACAAAATAAAAAGTAACCTTATACAAAGAGGCTGTCCCTAAAGTATAAACTTTTTGGACGTCTCTTTG
The DNA here is from genome assembly GCF_000980295.1 of Odoribacter sp. N54.MGS-14. Classification (NCBI taxonomy): domain Bacteria; kingdom Pseudomonadati; phylum Bacteroidota; class Bacteroidia; order Bacteroidales; family Odoribacteraceae; genus Odoribacter; species Odoribacter sp. N54.MGS-14. The sequence goes on from NZ_LARL01000003.1 coordinate 86,385, forward strand.
TTTTTCAACCTATTATTCGATCTTATCTTCATTGCTTTACCTATGGATTGGAATCAACTTTTATCAGCCCATCGTTATCATCCGGGAAGTACCACTTCGTTGTTTCATTCGCACGACCGTTCGCAATTTCAACGGGATTACGACCGCCTGATATTTTCATCTCCTTTCCGTCGCTTACAGAATAAAACGCAGGTATTTCCCCTTCCGGGTAATATTTTTGTTCACAACCGTCTGACTCACAGCCTTGAAGTAGCTAGTGTAGGACGTTCGCTCGGAAATAAGGTCAGCCAATTCCTGAAACAACAGCAAGTAGAGATCGAAAATCCGGAAATTCTGGAAGAAATCGGAACCATTGTCAGCACCGGTTGCCTGGCCCACGACCTGGGGAACCCTCCTTTCGGCCACTCGGGCGAAGAAGCGATTTCCTATTTTTTCAGTGAAGGTGAAGGCCTGTATTTCAAAAAATTGCTTTCCGACGAAGAATGGAATGACCTAAGCCATTTCGAAGGTAATGCCAATACCTTCCGTCTCCTGACCCACAGCTTCAACGGACGCCGCCCGGGAGGCTATACCATGACCTATACCACCCTGGCTTCTATCGTCAAATACCCCTTCGAATCGACAAAAGCCAATCCCAAAGGATTCAAATACGGTTTTTTCCAGAGTGAAAAAGACATTTTCCGGCAGGTAGCCGGGGAACTGGGAATCCGCCAGCTCGGTGACCATCCGCTGCAATATGTACGCCATCCGCTGGTATACCTTGTCGAAGCCGCTGACGATATCTGTTACCAGATTATGGATATCGAAGACTCACATAAACTACGCATACTTTCTTATGACGAAACCGTCGCTATTCTGGAAAGCTTTTATGACAAAAATGAAGACAAAGAAGATCTGAAAATCATCACCAAAACTTTCAAGACGGTTACCGACAAAAATGAACGGATTGCTTTTTTGAGAGCCGGAATCATCAATAAGCTGATCAATGCCTGTGCCGACGTATTCTGCCAGAATTACGAAGCGATCATGAAGGGTGATTTCAACAGTACCCTGATCAAACAAGTCAGCGGAACGAACAAAGAAGCCTACGATGCCTGCACCGCCTTAGCTTACGGACGAATCTACCATACAAATATGGTAACCCAGATTCAAATTGCCGGTTTCAAAATACTCGGAACCATCCTCAAAGAATATACGGATGCAGTACTGAAACCGGAAACTTACTATGCCCGGAATATCTTATCGATCATGCCCGAACAATACAAGGTCAGTAAGGCAGATTCTATGTATACAAAGATTCAGACCGTAGTAGATTACGTCTCCGGCATGACCGACTCGTATGCCCTGAATCTCTATCGCAAAATCAAGGGGATCGATTTACCGGAGATTAAATAGGGACATTCAGTAAATACTATAAAATCAGCCAACTAATTCATACATAAAATGTTGCGAATTAGTTGGCTTTTTTGTATCTTTAGGTATTCCCCCGCAAATAAGGTTTGGAAGCCAAAACGGGGGAAATTTTCCAACAAAGATATGGCAAAAGTACAAAATATTTCAGAAATTCACCCTACTTTGGGCTTTACAGAATTTGATATTATAGAAAAATATCGCAAGAGTTTTCATGAGAGTGAGCTTGGCAGGCTTCATTCGGTGTTTCCGTTTGAGCGTATGGCAAAGACCATGGGCCTGTCAGAACAGCGACTGGGACGCAGGAACATCTTCAGTCCTTCGGCGAAGATCGCCCTTATGGTCCTGAAGGCGTACACCGGATTCTCTGACAGGCAGCTGGTGGAACATCTTAACGGGAACATACACTACCAGATGTTCTGCTGGATTATGATAAATCCGTCCTTTCCCATAACCAACTACAAGATAGTCAGTGCTATCCGCAATGAGATAGCGTCCCGTCTTGATGTTGATTCCCTCCAGGA